>NZ_JBSHJY010000005.1:42227-136951 GCF_053619715.1 Agromyces sp. NPDC055520
TAAACATTCGTCGCCTGCGTATTTTGTTTATAACACACTGGCGATGGGGGCGCGGGCAACGGTACAAACCCGTTCCGCGTCGCCCCGGTTCGGCGTCACTGCCGCAAGCCGGCACGAACCGCCGCTCCAGTACCAGAACCAGACCAGAACCAGTACCAGAACGAATGACCACGAACGACGCCCGCCGCACCGACGGGCACCAGGAGGCGCCATGACGTTCCGGCCCGCCCACCGCGCATCGCTCTGCGTCGCGCTGCTTCTGCCGATCGCGGCACTCACCGCGTGCGCATCCGCCGGCAACCCTGACGACGGGATGCAACTCGTCGTCCGCGACGGCCACCTGCGAGAGCTCGGCGCCTCGTGCGCCGGCGCACGGCCGTTCCTCGAGTTCCACAAGGGCGCCGAGCTCGCACTGCTCGACGACGGCGGCCTCGAGGTGTTCACCGCCGTGCTCGACGACGGCGAAGCCGTGAAGATCGACGACATCGACTACGGCAGGGCCCCGCGCATCCCGACATTCTGCCGATTCCAACTCGGTGAGGCAGCACTCGACGATGCCGAGACCTACAGTGTGAGCATCGACGGACACGTCGTCGCCGAGCACCGTGCAGACGACGGGGCGACCATGATCTTCGTCCCGGCGCTCGCCACGGTCGCCCCGGTCGCCCCGACCATCGAAGGAACAGAATGACCATCGCCCGATCCGCCGCGGCGCTGATTGCGACCGCCGCGCTTGCGTTCACCCTGGTCGCATGCGCCTCCGAACCCCGAGGCGGCGCCGATCGACTCCCCGGCCCGCTCCCCGAAGGCGCCTCGTACTCCCCCGCCACCGAGAGCCCGGCCGCGCCATCCCTCGACGGCACCCTCGTCGACGGCACCTCCGTCGACCTCGACACGCTCGCAGCCGGACGGCCGCTCATCGTGCAGTTCATGACGAGCTGGTGCTCGAACTGCGCCGATCAGCAGGAGGTGATCTCGAAGATCGCCTCGGAGTTCGGCGACTCGATCGCCATCGTGCACGTCTCCGGCGACCGTGACACCGAGGCGCTCAACGACTTCCTCGACGGCAAGCAGGTCCAGAACCCGGTGATCATCGATCCCGAGATGCAGATCTGGCGCTCGTTCGCGGTGACCGAGCCCCCGATGACGGCACTCATCGATTCCGAGGGCCACCTCGTGAAGCTCTGGCCCGCCGGCGCCGACGCCGAGAAGATCCGCGAAGAACTCGACCGAATCATCGTCAGCGTCGGCTGAACGTCGCCGCCTATTCGGCCCTGAGCGCCCGACGCTCGGTCTCGATCTCGACGAGCGCCCGCTGCAACGCTGCATACGCCGCGACATCGGCCCGGTCGGTACGCTGCAGCCTGCCGAGCAGTTCGGACTTCTGGCGCAGCAGCTCGCGGTCGACGAGCGCACTCACCACGCCCCGCACGTAGACCTCGAGCTCGCCCTCGCTGCGCTGCGGCACAGGCGCGACCGCGAGTTGCTGCACGAGTCCGGCGAAGGGCGCCGGCACCTCGGCGATGATGCGGTCGACGCGCACGACGGGGTCGTCGGAGGCCAGCACCGACGCGATGCCGTCGCGGATCACCGCGAGCGAGGGGTTGCCGAAGCGGCAGTCGATCGCATGGCGCAGCAGCTCGTCGCCGAGCGCGTCGGGATACTGCACCATGACCTGCAGCGCATCGCGCTCGAGACGGGTCGCGGGGTCGTTCGGCAATTGCGTGATCGAGAACGGGCGCTCGGGTGCGTCTGCCGCGTCGCTCCGGCCCGCTCCTGCGGTCGTTGCGCCGCCTGCGGTGACGGATGCCGCGGGGCGCGCGCCCCCCGCCTCGCCCGACTTCGGCCGACTCGACGCCGAACGCACGGCGCGCGTGACCTCGCCGAGCTCGACGCCGAGCATTCGGGCGAGCTCGCGGGTGTACCCGGGCCGCATCGCCGGGTCGCGGATCTCGGCGACCACCGGCGCCGCGGCCCGCAGGGCAGCGACACGGCCCTCGACGGTCTCGAGGTCGTAGCGGGCCAGCGTGTGCTTGATGACGAACTCGAACAGGGGCGTGCGCGACTCGATGAGCGTGCGCACGGCGGCGTCGCCACGGGCCAGGCGCAGATCGCAGGGGTCGAGACCGTCGGGGGCCACGGCCACGAAGGTCTGGGCGGCGAAGCGCTGCTCTTCACCGAACGCGCGCATCGCCGCCTGCTGGCCGGCCGCGTCGCCGTCGAAGGTGAAGACGACCTCGCCGCCCCCCGAGTCGTCGCCGAGCACTCGGCGCAGCACCTTGATGTGATCGACGCCGAAGGCGGTGCCGCAGGTCGCGATCGCCGTCGTGACCCCCGCGAGGTGGCAGGCCATCACGTCGGTGTACCCCTCGACCACGACGACCCGCTGGCTCTTCGAGATGTCGCGCTTGGCGAGGTCGAGCCCGTAGAGCACTTGCGACTTGTGGTAGATCGCCGTTTCGGGGGTGTTCAGGTACTTGGGGCCCTTGTCGTCGTCGAGCAGGCGTCGCGCGCCGAAGCCGACGGTCTGGCCCGTGACGTCGCGGATCGGCCACACCAGTCGGCCGCGGAAGCGGTCGTAGACGCCGCGGTCGCCCTGCGAGACGAGGCCGGATGCCGCGAGTTCATCTGTCGTGAATCCCCGACCCTTGAGGTGGTCGGTCAGTGCGTCCCAGCTCTTCGGCGCGAAGCCGACCCCGAAGCGACGGGCGGCCTCGGCGTCGAAGCCGCGCTCGCCGAGGAACCGGCGGCCGACCTCGGCGTCGGGCGCGCTGAGACGCTCGACGAAGAACTCGGCGGCCGCCTGGTTGGCGGCCAGCAGCCGGGCCCGGTTGCCGTGATCGGAGGCCTGCCCGCCGTCTTCGTAGTGGAGCTCGAAGCCGATGCGGCCCGCGAGACGTTCGACCGCCTCGGTGAACGAGACGTGGTCCATGCGCTGCAGAAAGGTGTAGACGTCGCCCGACTCGCCGCAGCCGAAGCAGTGGTAGTAGCCGAGGCCCGGTCGCACGTGGAAGCTCGGGCTGCGTTCGTCGTGGAAGGGGCAGAGGCCCTTCATCGAACCGACGCCGGCCGACTTCAGGCTGACGTGTTCGCCCACGATGTCGGCGATGTTCGTGCGGGCCTTCACCTCATCGACATCGCTCTGTCGAATTCGGCCCGCCATGGCCCTCATCCTACGTTCCTTCCAGCGGCCGGCGGCGGCTCACGGCTGCACGAGCCGCTCGTGCCAGGCGAGCGCCGATTGGTCGGTGAGACTCGCGACCTGGTCGACGACGACGCGCTTGCGCTCCGCGTCGTCGCCCGCCGCGCGCCAGTCTTCGGCGAAGCCCGCGTCGAGGTGGCGGTCACCGCCGGCGAGCAGCACGTCGGCGAGCGAGGCCAGCACCTCGCGCTGCTGGTGGTAGATCGGCTGGCGGGTGTTCTTCGACATGACGTACGCCGCGACGATTCCCTTCAGCACCGCGATCTCCGCCTGGATCTCGCGCGGCACGATCACGTCGGCGTCGAAGCGGATGAGGCTCGCGAGCGGGAACGCCGCGCGGGTCGCCGCCGTCGCGGCACGCGCGAACCGGCCGATGAGCTGGCTCGTGAGGTTCTTCAGCCGCCCCTGGTCGAGCCGAGAGCCGCTCCACGTGTCGAGCCAGCCGTCGAGCGAGTCGAGGCGGTCGAACGCGGCGATGAGCTCGTCGTGGGTGATCGCTCCCCCGATCCACTCGTACATCGAGCCGACGAGGCTCTCGTGGTCGACGCGCGCGCCGAGCGCGGCGACGTCGATGTAGCCGCCCACGATCGCGTCTTCGAAGTCGTGCACCGAGTAGGCGATGTCGTCGCTGAGGTCCATGACCTGCGCCTCGATGCAGAGTCGCCGCTCGGGAGCGCCCGCCCGCAGCCAGCGGAACACCGCGGTGTCGCTCTGGTAGAACCCGAATTTGGCGCGGCCCGACGGGTCGGCCACGCTCGTCGCCTCTGGCCACGGGTACTTGCAGCTCGCGTCGAGGCTCGCGCGAGTGAGGTTCAGGCCGTAGCTGCGCCCGTCGGCGCCGAACACCTTGGGTTCGAGCCGCGTGAGCAGGCGCAGGGTCTGCGCGTTGCCCTCGAAGCCGCCGATGTCGGCCGCCCAGACGTTGAGCGCCTTCTCGCCGTTGTGCCCGAACGGCGGGTGCCCGAGGTCATGGGCGAGGCACGCGGTGTCGACGACGTCGGGGTCGAGCCCGAGGCTCGCGGCGAGCTCGCGGCCCACTTGCGCGACCTCGAGCGAGTGCGTGAGGCGGTTGCGCGCGAAGTCGAGCCCGGCCGCCGGGCTCAGCACCTGCGTCTTCGCCGCGAGTCGGCGCAGCGCGCTCGAGTGCAGCAGCCGGGCACGGTCGCGCGCGAAGTCGCTTCGCCGCGAGGAGTGCTCTTCGGGAAGCCACCGTTCGGTGTCGGCGGCCCCGTAGCCGCCGAAGAGTGGTTCGCGCACGCTCAGCCGCCGCTCGTGTCGAGTTCGGCGTCGACGAGGGTGACGCGGTCGTGCCCGACGAGCTCTTGCGAGTCGAGCCAGCCGTCGGGTAGCGCGGGCCGCTTCGGGGTGCCGGCCCGCCCGCGCGGCCCCTCGGCCCCCTCACCCGGGTAGGGCATCGACCAGTCGAGCGTGCCGAGCAGCTCGTCGAGCTGTGCGAGCGACTCGACGGTCGCGAGTCGGGCGCGCAGGTCGCCGCCCACGGGGTACCCCTTGAAGTACCAGGCGACGTGCTTGCGGATGTCGCGGCACCCGCGCTCTTCGCTGTCGAAGAAGTCGGTGAGCAGCTCGGCATGGCGACGGAAGGTCTGCGCGACCTGGCCGAGCGACGGGCGGAACGGGGTTCCGGTCCCTGAGCCTGTCGAAGGGCCGCGGAACGCCGCGGCGAGATCGCCGAAGAGCCACGGGCGGCCGAGGCATCCGCGCCCGACGACGACGCCGTCGCACCCGGTCTCTGCGACCATGCGCAACGCGTCGTCGGCCGACCAGATGTCGCCGTTGCCGAGCACGGGTACGCTCGTGACCGTCTCTTTGAGCTTCGCGATGGCCGACCAGTCGGCCTGGCCCGAGTAGAACTCCGACGCCGTGCGGGCGTGCAGGGCGACCGCGGCCGCACCTGCCCCCTCGGCGATGCGGCCCGCCTCGAGGTAGGTGAGGTGATCGGCGTCGATGCCCTTGCGCATCTTCACGGTCAGCGGGATGTCGCCGGCGGCGCGCACCGCTCCCTCGACGATGTCGCGGAAGAGCCCGGTCTTCCACGGCAGCGCGGCTCCCCCGCCCTTGCGGGTGACCTTCGGCACGGGGCATCCGAAATTCAGATCGATGTGGTCGGCCCGGTCTTCGGCGACGAGCAGGGTGACCGCCTCGGCCACGGTCTTGGGATCGACGCCGTAGAGCTGGATCGACCGCGTCGTCTCGGACTCGTGGTGGGTGATCAGGCGCATCGACTCGGGTGTGCGCTCGACGAGCGCGCGCGAGGTGATCATCTCGCTGACGTAGAGGCCGGCGCCGAACTCGCGGCAGAGGCGGCGGAAGGCCGTGTTCGTGATGCCCGCCATGGGGGCGAGCACGACGGGCACATCGAGGTCGAGCCCGCCGATCGTCAGCGGGCCCGCGGGAATCGTGGTGGTGGAGGACATCACCCCGATTCTCCCAGAGTTCTGGGCCCCCGCGCCCGGTTCGCGCCGAGCGCACCTAGGATTTCGAGAAAGACGAGGCTGTGGAGGACGAGATGACGGAGCTCACGGGCGCAGACCGAGTGCGAGCGGATGCCGCGGCGCGCGGCCTCGACATCGAGATCATCGAGCGCCCGGCGGCGCGAAGCCTCGAGGAGGCGGCGGAGCTCATGGGCATCACGCCGGCCGACATCGTGAAGTCGCTCGTCGTCAAACGCAGCGACGGCGCGTTCGTGTTCGCCCTCGTACCCGGTGGCCGGAAGATCTCGTGGCCGAAGCTGCGCGCGCTGCTCGGGGTCAACAAGCTGCAGCTGCCCGACGCCTCGCTCGCGCTCGCCGCGACGGGCTACGAGCGGGGCACGATCACGCCGCTCGGCTCGACCACGGCGTGGCCGGTCGTCGCCGACGCGTCGATCGCCGGCCGACGGGTGTCGATGGGCGCGGGCGAGCACGGCCGCAGCCTGTTCGTCGACGCCGACCGGCTCGTCGAGGCGTTCGACGCGACCGTGGCCGACATCTCGGACCCCGAGTAGAGGGTTCGCAGGTCTCGATACGGCGGTGGCGCGCCTACTCGGTCACCGGCTGCGCCGGTGACTCGGGGATGTAGCAGACGTCGCCCTCGCAGACCATGGCCGACGGGTCGCCCGTGATCATCGCGAACGGCGCGGGCGCCGCGGCATCCGTCGTCGTATCGCTCTGCATCTCGCTGTCGGCGCCGCTCACGCCACGGCCTCGCGCTCGCCGGCGACCTGCGTGAGCGCCTGTGCGAAGACCTCTGCGGGCTGCGCGCCCGAGATGCCGTACTTGCCCTCGATGACGAAGAACGGCACGCCGTTGATGCCGTAGGCCTGCGCCTGGGCGATATCGGCCTGCACGTCCGCGGCGAAGCGGCCCGATTCGAGCGCCTCGCGCGCCGCATCGGCGTCGAGGCCGATCTCGGCGCCGAGTTCGACGAGCTCGTCGATGCGGCCGACGTGGCGGCCCTCGGTGAAGTAGGCGCGCAGCAGGCGCTCGGTGAGCTCGAGCTGCAGACCCTGCTCCTTGGCGAAGTGCAGCAGTTCGTGCGCCTTCAGCGTCTTGGTGTGCTGCAGTGCGTCGAAGTCGTAGTCGAGCCCGGCTGTCGCGGCGACACCCGTGACGTGCTCGAGCATCTGCTGCACGCGCTCGGCGGGCATGCCCTTGTGCTTGGCGAGGAAGTCGATCTCGCTGCCCTCGAAGTCGACCGGCGTGTCGGGTGCGAGCTCGAAGGAGTGGTACGTGATGTCGACCTCGGGCGCGTCGGCACCGAGCGAGGCGATGCCGCTCTCGAGGTGGCGCTTGCCGATGTAGCACCATGGGCACGCGATGTCGGACCAGATGTCGATCTTGATGGGGTCGCTGTTGATGGGGTCACTCTGCATGGCTTCGCTCACGATATATGCGAACGGATGCTTCGGCTGCCGTATTCCCGTCTGCCGCCGCACTCACGAGTTGCACGACGAATCGCCCGCCGCGCCGCGACGCCCTCGCGTGTCGCGATGCTCGTCGTGCAACCCGTGGACCCCCACCCACCTCCGACCAACGAGCCCTTCCCACGAGATGCCGAACGATATATCGTTGAGTATCGTTCGTTTGCACCTCGGGAGGTCGTCATGAACGGATCAGGCTCCACAGGAGACTTCGGCGCAACCGGTTTCGCGGGCGACGGGCCCGCTGCCGCGATCTGGGAGGCGATGCAGCAGTTGCGCTCGTCGTTCGAGCAGCGCCCCGGCCCGACCCGCATGGCGCGTGGTGACGTGCGCGCGGCCGTGCTGGCGCTCCTCAGCGAAGAGCCGATGCACGGCTACCAGATCATCCACGAGATCGAGGAGCGCAGCGGCGGCAGGTGGAAGCCGAGCGCGGGGTCGGTGTACCCGACGCTGCAGTTGCTCGCCGACGAAGGCCTCATCACCGCCGAAGAGCTGCGGGGGCGCAAGACCTATTCGCTCACCGACGCGGGCCGCGACGAAGCAGCCGCCGGTGCCGACCGCCCGGCACCATGGGCGGCAGTCGGGTCGCACGGTGGCGCAGGCCAGCACCGCGCCCTCTCGAAAGCGGGCGTCGAGCTCGCCGCCGCGGCCGCGCAGATCGCGCGCAGCGGCACGCCCGAGCAGGCCCGACGAGCGGTCGAACTGCTCGATGAGACTCGGCGCGGGCTCTACTCGATCCTCGCCGAAGGCTGAATCCAGGTGCAGGGCGCCGCCCGGCCCGGGAGTGCGCACGCGAGCGAGCACGCGAACGTGAACGCACGCGTGACCGCCGACGTGAACGCGCGCGCGCGATCGCGCCGCATTCTGCGTTTCGCCTCACGTCATCTCGCCGCGATCTGGTGGTTCGAGCTCGTACTGCCCCGCATCGGGCTCGGCCGCGTCGCCGAGCGCTCGCGAGCCCGACGGATGCGCGGCATCGCGCAGCAGTTCCGCGTGCTCGCGGTCGAGCTCGGCGGGCTCATGATCAAGGTCGGTCAGTTCCTCTCCTCGCGCCTCGACGTGCTGCCGCCCGAGATCACCGCCGAACTCGAGGGTCTGCAAGACGAGGTGCCGGCCGAGTCGTTTCCGGCGATCCGCGCCCTCGCCGAGGCCGAGCTCGGCGCCTCGCTCGAGCAGGTGTTCGCCGCGCTCGACGAGACCCCGGTCGCCGCCGCCTCGCTCGGGCAGGTGCATCGCGCGCGGCTCGCCGACGGTGACTCTGCCGACACCGGGCTCCTCGATGTCGTGGTCAAGGTGCAGCGGCCGGGCATCGATCAGGTCATCGCGGTCGATCTTGCGGCGCTCCGCCGCATCGCCGGCTGGGTGCAGCGCGTGCGCATCGTGTCCGATCGGGTCGACGCGCCGGCGCTCGTCGAGGAGTTCGCCGAGACCAGTCTCGAAGAGATCGACTACCTGCACGAGGCCGCGAGCTGCGAGCGGTTCGCCGAGGCCTTCGAGGGCGACGCCCGTGTCGCCGCGCCTGCGATCGTCTGGGAGCGCACCACCCGGCGCGTGCTCACGCTCGAAGACGTGACGGCGATCAAGATCAACGACACCGCCGCCCTGCGAGCGGCCGGCATCGCACCCGCGGAGGTCGCCCAGGTCTTCGCCGCGAGCATGTTCGAGCAGGTGTTCACCCACGGTTTCGTGCACGCCGACCCGCACCCCGGCAACATCTTCGTGACCCCGCGCTCGAGTGGCGCGGGCCCGGCAGCCCCGCCCTGGCGCCTCACCTTCGTCGACTTCGGCATGATGGCCGAGGTGCCGCCAGAGCTTCGCGGGGGCCTCCGCACCCTCGTCATCGCCGTCGCCGCGCGCGACGGCGGCGGCATGATCGACGCCGCGCAGCAGATCGGCGTGCTGCTGCCCTCGGCCGACACCGGCGAACTCGAACGCGCGCTCACCCAGCTCTTCGCGCGGTTCGGCGGCCTGGGCTTCGCCCAGCTGAAAGACGTCGACCCGCACGAGCTCAGGGACTTCGGCGACGAGTTCGGCGACGTCATGCGTTCGTTGCCATTCCAATTGCCCGAGCGGCTGCTCCTGCTGTTCCGCTCGCTCGCCCTGACCTCGGGCATGTGCAGCGCGCTCGACCCCGACTTCAACGTCTGGGAAGCCGTCGAACCCTACGCCACGAAACTCCTCGACGAAGAGCGCGGCAATCTGATTCAGGATGTCGCGGCGCAGGCCGCGACGAACGCCCGACTCGTCTGGCAGCTGCCGAACCGCATCGATGCGCTCATCACCAAGGCCGACGAGGGCAGGCTGTCGTTCGACACGTCACGGCTCGAACGACGCATCGACCGCCTCGAGGGGCTCGCTCGCCGCATCGTCTCGGGCGTGCTGTTCACGGCGCTGCTCATCGGCGGCGCCTTGCTCACGACGCCGAACCCTGTGCTCGGCACGACCCTCGTGGTGCTCTCGGTGCTGCCGCTGCTGCATGCACTCTTCGCCGGCGCCTTCTCGCGGCGTCGGCGACGATAGCCGCCGGGCCGGCAGCGTACTCGACCTGCGCTCAGCCGAAGGTCGGCGTGTCGACCGCGCCGCCGAAGCGACGATTGCGCCCCGCATAGAGCTCGATCGCCTGCCACAGGTCGACTCGCGAGAAGTCGGGCCAGAGCGTGTCGAGAAACACCATCTCGGCGTACGCCGACTGCCAGAGCATGAAGTTCGAGGTGCGCTGCTCCCCCGAGCTGCGCACGAAGAGGTCGACGTCGGGCAGCTCGGGCACGTAGAGCCGCTTGGCGATGAGCTTCTCCGACACGGCCGACGGGCGAAGGCGACCGGATGCCACGTCGTCGGCGATCGACCGCACGGCGTCGGCGATCTCGGTGCGCCCGCCGTAGTTCACGCACATCGTGAGGGTCAGGGTGTCGTTGCCCGCCGTCAGCTGCTCGGCGAACTGCAGCTCTTTGATGACCGAGGCCCAGAGCCGCGGGCGACGGCCTGCCCAGCGGATGCGCACACCCCACTCGTTGAGCTGGTCGCGCCGACGGTGCAGCACATCGCGGTTGTAGCCCATGAGAAAGCGCACCTCTTCGGGCGAGCGCTTCCAGTTCTCGGTCGAGAACGCGTAGACCGACAGATGCTTCACGCCGGCCTGGATCGCCCCCGCGACGACGTCGAGCAGCGCGACCTCGCCCGCCTTGTGCCCCTCGATGCGCGTGAGCCCGCGGCGGTTCGCCCAGCGCCCGTTGCCGTCCATCACGATGGCGACGTGCTCGGGCACCGCGCCCTTCGGCAGGTCGGGCGGGTAGACGCCCGTCCAGTCGAGCGGCCGGTAGGGCTCGGCGTCGCGGTGGGTGAAGGGCTTCGGGCTCACTGGGCGGGCGTCTCTCTCGATACGTGCGGCAGCGAGCGGAGGCCCCGCTCGAGGTGCCACTGGGTGTAGGCGGCGATGATGCCGCTGGCCTGGCCGCGGTCACGGTCGCTCGACGCCTTCGCGAACGCCCAGTCGCCGGCGAGCAGCGCGCCGAGCAGGGCGACCGTAGAGCCGGCGATACGCGGCGTTCCCGGTGGGGCGCACTCGTCGCAGACGACGCCGCCGAGCTGCACGACGACCGCCGTGTGCTCGCCGACCCTGCCGCAGCGTGCGCAGTCTTGAAAGCTCGGTGCCCAGCCCGCGAGCGAGAGCGCCCGCAGCAGGTACGAGTCGAGGGTGAGGCTCGCGCCGTGCTCGCCGCGCGAGAGCGAGCGCAGGGCGCCGACGAGCAGCAGGTACTGCTGCAGCGACCCTTCGGCCTCGGTGAGCTTGTCGGCGGCCTCGACCATGGCGTTCGCCGCCGTGTAGGCCGAATAGTCTTGCGTGATGAGCGCACCGTAGGCGCCGAGCGACTCGGCCTGCGTCACGACGTCGAGGCTCCGGCCCTCGTAGAGCTGCAGGTCGGCGACCATGAACGGCTCGAGCCGCGAACCGAACTTCGAGCCGGTTCGCCGCACTCCCTTGGCGACGGCTCGGACCTTGCCGTGCTGCCGGGTCAGCAGGGTGACGATGCGGTCGGCCTCACCCAGCTTGTGGGTGCGGAGCACGACGGCTTCATCTCGGTACACGGGCACCCTTCATTCTCCCATCACGGCGGCCCGAGACATCCGTGATTCGGTGCGAGCCATCCGTGATTCACTGTCATCGTGGAAACCGCAGACTTCACGATCCCCCTCTGGCTCGACCTGACCGCCGTCGGGCTCGGCGGTATCCAGGGCGCCCTCTTCGCATCGGGCTTCCAGGGCGAACGACGACTCGACCTGCTCGGCGTGGCCATCGTCGGCATCGTGATGGGCTTCGGCGGCGGAATCATCCGCGATCTGCTGCTGAACCAGCCGATCGGCGCCCTGCAGAGCAATTGGTACCTCGTGACCGCGGTGCCCGCTGCGCTCCTCGGCATGTTGCTCGCCGCTCCCCTGCGGCGCCTGAACGGCGTCATCGTCGGGCTCGACGCCGTCGTGATCGGCATGTTCGGCGCGTTCGGCACGACCAAAGCGCTCGACCTCGGCCTGCCGACCCTGCCCGCCGTCTTCGTCGGCGTCGCCGCCGCGGTCGGCGGCGGCATCCTGCGCGACATGATCATGAGCCTGCCGGTGGCGATCATGCACGTCGGCTCGCTCTACGCGGTCGCCGCAGCGGCAGGATGTCTCGCGCTCGTCGGTCTCGACGCCTTCGGCGTGCCGCTGCTCATCGCGGGGTTGGTCTGCGTCATCGTGACGAGCGTGATCAGGTGGCTCGCGGTGATCTTCGACGTCTCGCTGCCCGAGCAGCGCATGCTCTACCGTCGCAAGGTCGCGACGGAGACCGGCGTGCTGCCGGTCGTCCGCCGCAGATCCTGACGCGGCCGTTCCGAGCGGATCAGACCGTGACGACCTCGCGCTCGGCCTCGGCCGGAGCGGTGTTGCGGAGCGCCCGGTTGACCGCGGACACGACCGCCTTCAGCGACGCCGTCGAGATATCGGCGTCGATGCCGACGCCCCAGAGCACGCGGCCCTCGACCTCGAGCTCGACGTAGGCCGCGGCCAGCGAGTTGCCGCTCGCCGCGAGCGTGTGCTCGACGTAGTCGCGGAGCTGCACGGCGACGCCCTCGGCACCCATGACGGCGAGGAACGCCGAGATCGGGCCGTTGCCGCTCGCGTCGGCCTCGAGGCGCTCGTCGCCGTCGCGCAGGCCCACCCGCACGTTGACGACACCGTCGAGCGCGCTCTCGGTGCGGAGCGAGAGCAGCTCGAACCGGCCCCACTTCTCGTCGGGCCGCTCGTGCGGCGCGGGCAGGTACTCGTCGTTGAAGACGCGCCAGATCTCGTCGCTCGAGACCTCGCCGCCCTCGGCGTCGGTCTTGGCCTGCACGACGCCCGAGAACTCGATCTGCAGGCGACGCGGCAGGTCGAGCGCGTGGTCGGTCTTCAGCAGGTAGGCGACGCCGCCCTTGCCCGACTGCGAGTTCACACGGATGACCGCTTCGTAGCTGCGGCCGAGGTCGCGAGGGTCGACGGGCAGGTACGGCACGGCCCACTCGAGTTCGCCGAGGGTGACACCGCGGCGCTCCGCCTCGGCGTCCATGGCTTCGAACCCCTTCTTGATGGCGTCCTGGTGCGAGCCCGAGAAGGCCGTGTAGACGAGGTCGCCGGCCCACGGGTGACGCTCGGGCACGGGCAGCTGGTTGCAGTACTCGACGGTGCGCTTGACCTCGTCGATGTCGGAGAAGTCGACCTGCGGGTCGATGCCCTGCGTGAACAGGTTGATGCCGAGCGCGACGAGGTCGACGTTGCCCGTGCGCTCGCCGTTGCCGAAGAGGCAGCCCTCGATGCGGTCGGCGCCGGCCAGGTAGCCGAGCTCGGCCGCGGCCACCGCGGTGCCGCGGTCGTTGTGGGGATGCAACGAGAGGATCACGTTCTCGCGATGGGCGAGATGCCGCGACATCCACTCGATCGAGTCGGCGTAGACGTTCGGCGTGGCCATCTCGACGGTTGCCGGCAGGTTGATGATGACCTTGCGCTCGGGCGTCGGCTCGAAGATCTCGATGACCTGGTTGCAGACGTCGACCGCGAACTCGAGCTCGGTGCCCGTGTAGCTCTCGGGCGAGTACTCGTAGTAGACCGTCGTGCCGGGGATCGTCGACTCCATCTCACGGCACTTGCGCGCGCCGTGCAGGGCGATGTCGACGATGCCCTGCTGGTCGGTGCGGAAGACGACTTCGCGCTGCAGGATGCTCGTCGAGTTGTAGAGGTGCACGATGGCCTGCTTCGCACCGGCGATCGACTCGTAGGTGCGCTCGATCAGGTGGTCGCGAGCCTGCGTCAGCACCTGGATGGTGACGTCGTCGGGAATCGCGTCGCCCTCGATGAGGCTGCGCACGAAGTCGAAGTCGGTCTGGCTCGCGCTCGGGAAGCCCACCTCGATCTCTTTGTAGCCCATCTTGACCAGGAGGTCGAACATGATGCGCTTGCGCTCGGGGCTCATCGGGTCGATGAGGGCCTGGTTGCCGTCGCGCAGGTCGACAGCGCACCAGCGCGGTGCTCGTTCGATGCGCTTCGACGGCCAGGTGCGATCGGGCAGGTCGACGCGGATCTGTTCGTGGAACGGGCGGTAACGATGCACGGGCATCGACGACGGCTGCTGGGTGTTCTGCATGGGGTGCTCTTCTCGCTCACGGATGGGTTTCAGCCGACGACGAACTCCGCAGCGAGGGAGGCCTGTGAACTAGGACTCGCTGCGGCAGCTAAGGAGAAGCAGGCCGTGAAGCACACGCCAAGGCTAACACCTAGTCCACCGCGAGGGCGACCACCGGCGCGACGCGCATCGCGCGACGGGCGGGGGCGATGGATGCCGCGAGCGTCAGCACCCCCGCGGCCACGAGCAACCCGCCGAACAGCCCCCACGGCACGCCCGGAAGCACGAACGTCGGCTCCCCCTGCGCGCCGCCGAGCAGTGCCTGCGCTCCCGCCCAGCCGTAGCCGAACCCGAGCACGATGCCCGTGACGGTGGCCGCGAGGGTGAGCGCCGCGCTCTCGACGACGATCATGCCGCGCAGCTGCCGACGATCGAAGCCGAGTGCGCGCAGCAGGCCCAGCTCGCGGCTGCGCTGCATGACGCTGAGCGAGAGGGTGTTCACCAGGCCGATCGCGGCGATGAGCGCGCTGAAGCCGATGAGCACCGTGAAGACGGCCACCGTGACGTTCAGCATCTCGTCGATGCCCGCGTACACCTCGGGCTGCGCCTCCTGCGCGGCGAGCAGCATCGCCCGGTACGACTCCATCGTCACCGAGAAGGTCGTCACGAGCGTGACGCCGATCACGAGGCCGATCGTCATGCGCGAGCTCCGCTCGGGGTGGCGCACGGCGTTCTCGGCGGCGAGGCGAGCGGCCGGCGAGCCGCCGAAGACGCGTCCGACGAGGCGCAGCACCGGCGGCATCACGACGTGTGCGCCGAGCACGATGCCCGTGAACGAGACGAGACCGCCCGCCATCGCGACGAGCACGCCGTACGGTTCGGTGAGGCCCAAGACCACGCCGACGACGAGCAGGGCGATGCCCACGACGAAGAGCGCGAGTGCCGTGATGTTGCGTCCTCGGCGGCGGCCGAGCTCTTCGCGGTCGTGCTCGTTGGCGTTGCCGATCGCCTGGATCGGTCGCACGCGCAGCACCCGGCGAGACCCGACCCACGAGGCGAGCCAGGTGGTGACGACGACCGCGATCGCCGGCAGCACGATCATGGCGTTCAGGTAGTCGTAATCGGCAGCCGGCATGAGGTCGTTCGCGACGGCGAATCTTTCGAGCCCGAACGCGATCGCGGTGCCCGCGACGACACCGATCGCCGCACCGACCACGCCGACCAGCAGTCCTTCACGGGCGATCTGCGCCCGCTGCGCCCGAGCGCTCGAGCCGATCAGGCGCAGCAGGGCGATGAGCCGGGTGCGGCCCGCCACGACGGTCGAGACGGTGTTGGCCGTCACGATCGCGCTCACGTAGACCGCGATCACGATGAAGACGACCGCGACGATGTCGAGCAGCAGGGCGACCGTGGCGCTCTCGCCGGTCACGTCGTCGGCGGCGATCGCAGCGGCGAGCAGCCCCGTGACATGCAGCAGGGCGACCCCGAACGTGCCTGCGAGAGCCGCGACGAGCAGGGTCGGCCACTGGTCCTTCAGCCGCGTGTGCATCAGGCCGCGACCTCCATCGAGAGCATGAACGACGAGATCTCCTCGGCGCTCGAACGCCCCGTGTCGCGCACGATGCGGCCGTCGGCGAGGTACAGGACGCGGTCGGCGTGGCTCGCGGCGACGGGGTCGTGCGTGACCATCGCGATCGACTGGCCGTAGCGCGCGCTCGCCGCACCGAGCAGGCCGAGCACCTCGCGCCCGGTGCGCGAGTCGAGGTTGCCGGTCGGCTCGTCGGCGAAGACGAGGTCGGGGCGGGTCGCGAGGGCACGGGCGATCGCCACGCGCTGCTGCTGCCCGCCCGAGAGCTCGTGCGGGCGATGCCCGATGCGGGGCCGCAGGCCGAGCGTGTCCAGCAGCTCGTCGATCCACGCCTGCTCGTCGCGGGTCGGGCGGCGCCCGTCGAGGTCGAACGGCAGCATGACGTTGCCGCGCACGTCGAGCGTCGGCACGAGGTTGAACGACTGGAAGACGAAGCCGACGCGGCGGCGCCGGAGCACCGTCAACGCCGAGTCGGAGAGCTCGGTGATGTCGGTGTCGCCGAGCCACACCTGGCCGCTCGTCGGCGAGTCGAGCCCCGCCATGATGTGCATGAGGGTCGACTTGCCCGAGCCCGACGGGCCCATGACGGCCGTGAACTCGCCGCGGCGAAGGCCGAGCGAGACGTCGTCGAGTGCGGTGACGGCGCTCGCGCCGGTTCCGTAGCGCTTGCCGAGTTCGGCGACGCGGGCGATCAGGCCGAGGTCGGAGGGTTGGATCTGCATGACGTCGACGCTACGGACGGCACGGGCGCCGAGGCATCCGGCCCTCGGATGGTTCGCCGTCATCCCAACGGATGACCTTCTCAGGAACCCTCCCCCGCCACCGACCGTTGCGGGTGCTCCTGAAACGAGAGGGTTCAGGGCAGGTCGTGCTCGTAGGCGAAGACGACGAGCTGCACACGATCGCGCAGCCCCAGCTTGGCGAGGATGCGGCTCACGTGCGTCTTGACCGTCGCCTCGGCGAGGAACTCGGAGGCCGCGATCTCGCCGTTGCTGAGCCCCCGCGCCGCGAGCCGGAAGATCTCCCGTTCGCGCGGGGTGAGCTCGGACCAGGCGGCAGGCGCCGGCCGCCGACCGCTTCCCTGCCCGACGTGCGCGAACAGCGCACGGGTCGCAGCCGCCGCGATCACCTGGTTGCCCTGATGCACCGTGCGCACGGCCGCGAGCAGGAACTCGGGGTCGGCGTCCTTCAGCACGAAGCCGCTGGCGCCCGCGCGGATCGCCCGCGCCGCGTTCTCGTCGAGGTCGAAAGTCGTCAGCACGAGGATTCGCGGCGGCGCGGCGCCGTCGCGCTCGGCCTCCGCGAGGATCTGCTCGGTCGCCGCGATGCCGTCCTGCACCGGCATCCGTACGTCCATGAGCACGACGTCGGGCCGCTCCCGTAGCGCGAGTGCGACGGCGGACGCGCCGTCACTCGCCTCGCCGACGACCATGAGGTCGGGTTGCGATTCGATGAGCATGCGCACACCGGCGCGGAACAAGGACTGGTCGTCGACCAGGGCAACACGGATGTCGCTCACACCGGCCTCCCCGATGTCGCCGGGATTCGCGCGATCAGACGGAACAGGCCGTCGTCGCCCGCCTCGACGTGGAGGGTACCGCCGGTGAGCTGCGCACGCTCGCGCATGCCCGGGATTCCGTGTCGGAAGGCGCGCGACTCGGGCGCCGCGGCATCCGCTCGTCTGCGGTTCACGAGTGAGACCGTGACGCCGTCGGCGTCCCAGGCCAGCTCGAGTTGCACGGGCGCGGCGGTGTCGCCGTGGCGGAGCGCATTGGTCAGGCCTTCCTGTGTGATGCGGTAGACCGCGATCTGGTGACCGGTGCCGAGCGGGAGCCGCTCGCCGGTCTCGGTGAAACGCAGGTCGAGCCCGGCCGCACGCACCTGGTCGAGCAGGCCGTCGAGGTCGTCGAGCACCGGTTGCGGCGCGTCGGCCTCGTCGTGGCGGAGCTCGGCCAGCAGCAGACGTACGTCGCCGAGGGCGCCGCGGGCGACCCCGGCGATCGTGCCGAGCGATTCCACGGCCGCCTCGGGCCGCGCGGCAGCGGCGAACCTGGCGCCGTCGGCCTGTGCGATCACGACCGCGAGCGAGTGGGCGACGACATCGTGCATGTCGCGGGCGATGCGGTTGCGCTCCTGCTCGACGACGTAGCGGTACTCGACGAGCTCGCGCTCGCGGTTGGCGGCGTCCTCGCGGCGCCGCACCTCGCGCGTGTCGCGCACGGCACGAACGAGGAGCCCGGCCGTCCACGACAGCACGAGCACCGCGATCGATGCGACGAACAGCACCGTCGTGATGATCACCGTCGACGCGGCGTCGCTCGGGTTGGCGAACCCCGTCTCGAAGAGCGGTTTCACGATCGCGAGGTACCCGGTTGCGAACAGGGCACCGACCCCCGCCGACGCGAGGCCCAGCCACTTGACCAGACGACCGCCGTGCGCGGCGGTCGAGTAGAGCACGCCGAACACCGCGACGTCGTAGAGCTGCAGGTCGCGAAGCAGCAGCATCTGCGTGAGCGCGCCGCCCCATGCGAGCCCCAACGACCAGCCCGGCGAATACCGGCGCACCGCGAGCGCTGAACCGAAGAGCCCGAGGGCGACGAGGTCGGCCCAGTTGCCGAGCAGGGCGAACGGAAGGCAGGCCAGGGCGAACACGCCCGCGAGCACGATGTCGGTCGTGAGTTTCGCGCGGCTGATCGTGGTGGGCACCGATCCACCGTACGCGCTCGAGTGCGGGCCGGCCTCGGTCAACGGCCGGAATCATCCTCGAGTCGTACACCGCGCCAGGCGGCGGGCGACCGCAGCAGCGGCGCGCGGCCGCCTCAGAACCCGAGTCGACCGAGCTGTTTCGGGTCGCGCTGCCACTCCTTCGCGACCTTCACGTGCAGTGCCAGGTGCACCTTGCGACCGAGCAGTCCCTCGATCTGAGCTCGGGCCGTCGTGCCGACCTCGCGCAGGCGCGAACCGCCCTTGCCGATGATGATGCCCTTCTGGCTGTCGCGCTCGACGTAGAGGTTCGCGTAGATCTCGAGCAGGTCTTTGTCTTCGCGCTCGATCATGTCATCGACCGTGACCGCGATCGAGTGCGGCAGCTCGTCGGAGACGCCCTCGAGCGCCGCCTCGCGGATGAACTCGGAGATGCGTTCGCTCGTGTCCTCGTCGGTCAGCGTCTCTGCCGGGTACAGCGGCTGGTCGGACTCGGGCAGCAGCACGAGCAGCTCGTCGACGAGCACGTCGAGTTGATCGCCGCGCGGAGCCGACACCGGGATGATGGCCGCCCACTCGCGAAGCTCCGAGACGGCGAGCAGGTGCTCGGCGATCTTCGCCTTCGACGCCGCATCGGTCTTCGTGACGATGGCGACCTTCTTGGCCCGCGGGTACTGATCGAGCTGCTCGTTGATGAACCGGTCGCCCGGGCCGATCGGTTCGTTCGCCGGCACGCAGAACGCGATGACGTCGACATCGCCGAGGGTCGACTGCACGAGCGAGTTGAGTCGTTCGCCGAGCAGGGTGCGCGGCCGGTGCAGGCCGGGTGTGTCGACGAGGATGATCTGGCCGTGTTCGCGGTGCACGATGCCGCGGATGGCTCGGCGCGTCGTCTGCGGCTTCGAACTCGTGATCGCGACCTTCTCGCCGACGAGGGCGTTGGTGAGCGTCGACTTGCCGACGTTCGGCCGCCCCACGAACGAGACGAATCCGGCACGGTACTCAGCCACGGGTGTTCCTTCCATCGGTGTCGCTCGACTCGAACGCGCTCTGCACGTCGATGAGCGCCTGGTCGCGCTCGACGAGGATCGTCGAGATGCGCTTGCGCCGGCCCTCGGTGCGCTCGGCCTCGAGCACGAGGCCTGACACGGTGACCCGTTCGCCGGGCTGAGCGAGTCGGCCGAGCTCTTTCGCGAGCAGACCGCCGGCCGAGTCGACGTCGTCGTCTTCGATGTCGAGCCCGAAGAGTTCACCGAGCTCGTCGATCGGCAACCGCACGTTCACGCGGAACCGCCCGCCACCGAGGTCTTCGACCTGTGCCGCCTCGCGGTCGTATTCGTCGGCGATGTCGCCGACGAGCTCTTCGATGACGTCTTCGAGCGTGACGAGACCGGCGATGCCGCCGTATTCGTCGACGACCATCGCGAGGTGGTTCGACTCGAGCTGCATCTGCCGCAGCAGCGCATCGGCCTTCATCGACTCGGGCACGAAGAGCGCAGGGCGCACGAGCTCGCCGACCGTGAGCCCCTCGGCGTCGAGCGGCCGTTCGAAGCCGAGTCGGGCGAGATCGCGCAGGTAGAGCACGCCCGTGACGTCGTCGGCGTCGCGTTCGATCACGGGGATGCGCGAGTAGCCGGCCTTCAGGAACAGCGCCATTGCGCTCGGCAGGTGCGCCGCGGCCTCGATCGTCACCATGTCGGTGCGCGGCACCATGACCTCGCGCACGACCGTGTCGTTGAACTCGAAGATCGAGTGGATGAGTTCGCGGTCGCCCTCTTCGAGCACGTCGAGCTCGGTGGCCTCATCGACCATGCTGAGCAACTGCTCTTCGCTCGCGACGCCGGCGAAGCGGATGCGACCTGGCGTCACGCGGTCGCCGAGCGAGACGAGCGCGCCCGCGAGCGGGCCGAGCAGCACGCGCAGGAAGTGCACGAGCGGTGCGGTGAGCCGCAGCACGATCTCGGCGTTGACCCGGCCGACGCTGCGGGGGCTCGCGCCGACGAGCACGAACGAAACGACCGTCATGATGAGCGCGGAGTACAGCAGCACGAGCCACACATTGTCGAGGAACGAGGCGAAGGCGAGCGTCACGAGCACCGCAGCGGTCGTCTCCGCGATGATGCGCACGAAGTTGACCGCGTTGACGTGGGCGCCGGTATCGTCGGCGATCGCGAGCAACGAGCGCCGGGCGCGCGACTCGAGGGCGAGCTCGGTCAGGTCGGCGCGCGAGGTCGAGGCGATCGCCGAGTCGACGGCCGCCATCAGTCCGCCGAACGCGACGAGCACGACGGCCGCGCCGAGGAAGAGCCAGGGCTGCATGGTCAGCGGCGCCGCTCCTGCATGGAGAATCCGACCAGGATGTCGCGCTGCACGCCGAACATCTCTTTCTCTTCGTCGGGCTCGGCGTGGTCGAAGCCGAGCAGGTGCAGCAGGCCGTGGGTCGTCAGCAACAGCAGTTCGTCGCCGAGCGGATGCCCCGCGGTGCGTGCCTGCGCCTCGGCGACCTGCGGGCACAGCACGATGTCGCCGAGCAGCCCGGCCGGGCTCGGCGCGTCGTCGGTACCGGGTCGCAGCTCGTCCATGGGGAAGCTCAGCACGTCGGTCGGGCCTGGCTCGTCCATCCACTGCACGTGCAGTTGCTCCATGGCGCCCTCGTCGACGAGCACGATCGCAAGCTCGGCATCGGGGTGCACGTGCATCGCGTCGAGCGCGTACACGGCGAGGCGCTGCAGAGCCGCCTCGTCGACCTCGATCGCCGACTCGTTGTTGATCTCGATGCTCATGCCTTGCCCTTTCTCGGCAGGTGGTCACGGGGGCCGGCACTGCCGCGGCGTTCGGCGCGATTGGCGAACTCGCGCGCCTGATCGCGCTCGAAGCGCTGCGCCTGTTGGCGCGCGTCGTACTCGGTGTAGGCGTCGACGATGCGGCCGACGAGGGTGTGGCGCACGACGTCGTCGCTCGTGAGGCGCACGAACTCGATGTCGTCGACGTGGTCGAGGATGCGGGTGACGAGCCGCAGGCCGCTGGACCCCGTGGGCAGGTCGACCTGGGTGATGTCGCCGGTGACGACCATGCGCGAACCGAAGCCGAGGCGGGTGAGGAACATCTTCATCTGCTCGGGCGTCGTGTTCTGCGCCTCGTCGAGCACGACGAACGAGTCATTCAGAGTTCTGCCTCGCATATATGCCAGCGGGGCCACCTCGACGGTGCCCGAGGCGAGCAGCTTCGGCACGAGCTCGGGGTCCATCATCTCGTTGAGCGCGTCGTAGAGCGGGCGCAGGTACGGGTCGATCTTGTCGGTGAGGGTGCCGGGCAGGAAGCCGAGGCGTTCGCCTGCCTCGACGGCCGGGCGGGTCAGGATGATTCGGCTGACCTCTTTGCGCTGCAGCGCCTGCACGGCCTTGGCCATGGCGAGGTAGGTCTTGCCGGTGCCGGCGGGGCCGATACCGAACACGATGGTGTGCTCGTCGATCGCGTCGACGTAGCGGCGCTGACCCTCGGTCTTCGGCCGGATCGTCTTGCCGCGGCTCGAGACGATGACCTGCCCGAGCAGCTCGGACGGCTTGGCATTCGGATCGGCGTCGAGCATGCGGGCCGAGCTCCTCACTTCGGTCGGGGTGGGGTCTTGCCCGTTGCGCACGAGCTCGAGCAGTTCTTCGATCAGCCGGCGCACGTGCATGCGGCCCTCGTCGTCGCCGCGGATCGCGATCTCGTTGCCGCGCACGTGCACCTGCACGCCGGGGTACTCGCGCTGCACCTGGGTGAGCAGCCGGTCTTGCGGGCCGAGCAGGCGCACCATGGCGATGCCGTCGACGCTCAGCCGCTCTTCATCGAGCGCGCGTGCGTCGAAGACGGATTCATCGACCGGCGCATCGTCGAGGCGCTCGTCGTTCTCGGCGTACGGCTCACTCTCGGGCAAGCGTGGCCTCCTCGAGGCCGCCGGCCAGCATGTGCGCGTGCACGTGGAAGATCGTCTGGCCGGCTTCGGCACCGGTGTTGAAGACGAGACGGAATTGGCCGTCGGCGAGCTCGTCGGCAACCCCGCGTGCGACGTCGACGAGTTCGGCGAGCAACCCCGGGTCACCGGCGGCGAGCTCGACGACATCGCGGTACTCCCCCGACTTCGGGGTCACGACGACGTGCACGGGCGCTTTCGGCGCGATATCGCGGAAGGCGATGACGCGCTCGGTCTCGGCGACCACGCTCGCGGGGATCTCACGGGCGGCGATGCGCTCGAAAAGGGTCGGTTCTGCGCGAGAGGCGGTCATGACTCCATCGTAGCGACGGATGCCTCACCACCGCCCGAGGGCGGCGTTCAGCACAGCGATCGCAGCCGGGCCCGCGGTCGAGGTGCGCAGCACGGACGCCCCGAGACGCACGGGTTCGGCGCCGGCGGCGACGAGGCGCTCGATCTCGGCCGGTGCGATGCCGCCCTCGGGGCCGACGACGAGTGCGAGATCGCGGCCGTCGGGTCGGATGTCGGTGAGCAGTGCCGTCGCGGTCGGCTCGAGCAGCAGCATCCGCTGGCTGTCGAGGCGCTCGGCGAGCTGCGCCGTCGTCGTCACCGCGGCCACCGACGGCAGCCACGCTCTGATCGACTGCTTGACCGCCTCGCGCACGATGGTCGCCCAGCGCTGGCGGCCCTTCTCGGCCTTCGGCCCCTCCCAGCGGGAGACCGAGCGGCTCGCCGCCCACGGCACGATCGCGTCGACGCCGAGTTCGGTCGCGGCCTGCACGGCGAGTTCGTCGCGGTCGCCCTTCGCGAGTGCCTGCACGAGGGTGATGCGCGGCGACGGCGGCTCTTCGACGAGCACGTCGTCGACCGTGAGTTCGAGCTCGCGGGCCTCGGCCCTGGCGACGACACCGTGCACGAGCGTGCCGCGGCCGTCGCCGATCGCGATGCGCTCGCCCGCTCGCACCCGCGAGACGGTCACGGCGTGTCGCGCCTCGTCGCCCGTGAGCGCCACGGTCACGCCGGGCCGGACGACCGCGAGGTCGAGCGATTCGTCGAGGTAGAGGTGGCTCACGGGCCCAGACCGCCTAACCGAGGAACCGGTCGCGCAGACGGGCGAAGATGCCCTGCTGGAAATGGCTGAGCTCGGGCGCGGGCGACTTCTTCGCCGCTGCGAACTGCTGCATGAGGTCGCGCTCCTTCGACGAGAGCTTCGTCGGCGTGACCACCTGGATGCCGACCTTGAGGTCGCCGCGGCCCGAGCCGCGAAGCCGCGAGACGCCGCGGTCTTTCACCGTGAGGATCTCGCCGCTCTGCAGGCCCGGCTTGAGCTCGATCTCGACGTCGCCGTCGAGTGCGGGAACCGTCGCGTGCGTGCCGAGGATCGCGTCGGTCATCGAGACCTCGAGGGTGCACAGCAGGTCGTCGCCGTTGCGGCTGAAGACGTCGTGGTTCTTGACCTTGATCTCGAGGTAGAGATCGCCGTTCGGGCCGCCGGCGGGCCCGGCCTCGCCCGAGCCCGGCATCTGCAGGCGCACGCCCGTGTCGACGCCGGCGGGGATGTCGACCGGCACCGTGCGACGGGCGCGCACGCGGCCCTGGCCCTGGCAGGTCACGCACGGCGTCGCGATGACGGTGCCGTAGCCGCGGCAGGTGCCGCACGGGCTCGACGTCATGACGTTGCCGAGGAGCGAGCGCACCGAACGCTGGATCGAGCCGGTGCCGTGGCAGATGTCGCACGTGACGGGCGAGGTGCCGGGCTGGCAGCACGAGCCGTGGCACGTCTCGCACGTGACGGCGGTGTCGACCTCGATGTCGCGGTGCGTGCCGAAGATGACCTCGTCGAGACCGACCTCGACGCGAAGCAGGGCGTCTTGCCCGCGTTCGCGGCGCGAGCGCGGCCCACGGCTCTGCTGCGCGCCGCCGAAGAAGGTCTCGAAGATGTCCCCGAACCCGCCGAAGTTCTGACCGCCGCCGAAGCCGCCCTGGTCGCCGAGGTCGTACTGCTGGCGCTGCTTCGGGTCGGACAGCACGTCGTACGCGTGCGTCACGGATTTGAAGCGTTCGGATGCCTCGGCGCCCGGGTTGACGTCGGGATGCAGTTCGCGCGCGAGGCGACGGTACGCCTTCTTGATCTCGTCGGGAGTGGCGTCATGGGAGACGCCGAGGACCTCGTAGTGGTCTGCCACGGAGGGCTTGTCCTTTCGATTGCCACCGGTCGCGTTCGCCGGGCGGCGGGGTTCAGTTCTCGCCGAGCGTTCGGGAGAGGTAACGGGCGACGGCGCGTACCGCCGCCATGCTGTGGGAGTAGTCCATGCGGGTGGGGCCGACGATGCCGAGCCGCGAGATGTCGCGGCCGGGGATCGCGAAGGCGCTCGACACCACCGAGGTCTCACCGAGGCCGAACGAGGCGTTCTCACGACCGATCCGCACCGTGACGGCGTGCTCGTCGCTCGCCATCTCGCCGAAGAGCTTGAGCAGCACGACCTGCTCTTCGATCGCCTCGATGACGCCGAGGATCGAACCGGCGAAGTCCTGCTCGGTGCGCACGAGGTTCGCCGCACCGGCGACCACCAGGCGATCCTGGCGCTGGGCACGCGCCTGCTCGGCGAGGGTCACCGCGAGCGTGTGCAGTACCGCGGCGTGGTGCCGGTCGACATGGTCGATCTCGCCCGACAGCGCGTCCGCGGCATCCGACATCGACCGGCCGCCGGCGATCTCGTTCAGCCGCGCGCTCAACGACGAGAGCGTCTCGTCGTCGACGGGCTGCTCGAGCTCGGCGAGGCGTTGCTCGACCTGCCCCGAGTCGGTGATGAGGATGCAGAGCACGCGATCGGGTGCGAGCGAGATGAGCTCGACGTGGCGCACGCGGGCGCTGCCGAAGCTCGGGTACTGCACGACCGCGAGCTGACCCGTGAGCTGGGCGATGAGTCGAACCGTGCGCGCGAGCAGTTCGTCGAGATCGCTCGACTCGCCGAGGAAGGTCTCGATCGCCTGCCGCTGCGCCGAGGTCAACGGGCGCACCTCGGTGAGCTGGTCGACGAAGACGCGGTAGCCCTTGTCGGTGGGGATGCGGCCCGACGAGGTGTGCGGAGCCGCGATGAGCTCCTCCTCTTCGAGCAGCGCCATGTCGTTTCGGATCGTCGCCGCCGACACGCCGAAGGCATGGCGCTCGACGATGGACTTCGAGCCCACGGGTTCGCGCGACGCGACGTAGTCCTGCACGATCGCGCGCAGCACCGCGAGGCTGCGTTCGGAGACCATGGCCCTCGCTTCCCTCAGCCGCTTAGCACTCGTTCTGACTGAGTGCTAATCATATCGCGACATCCCGACACGATGCCGTTGCCAGCGCCGGGCGGCGACGATACCGTATGCGTATCCCGCGAGTCACCCCCCGGCAGCGATACCCGTCGCGCGAAACGCGGTTCATCAGAACCCGAAAGGCACGCACTATGACCGACCCCAACACTCCTGACCCCGCCCAGCCCGTCCCGCCGCAGCAGCCGGCCGCCGCCGCACCCCTCTCGCAGGAGCAGGACGTGCAGTGGGGCTCCTTCGCCCACCTCGGCGGCGTGCTCGGCTTCCTGCCGTCGCTCATCATCTGGCTCGTCTTCAAGGACCGCGGCTCGTTCACGAACACCGAGGCGAAAGAGGCGCTGAACTTCCAGATCACGATCCTCTTCGTCTACGTGATCGGGTACATCCTGGCGTTCATCTTCATCGGACTCCTGCTCGTGTGGGCCGCGTGGATCGTCAGCGTCGTGTTCTCGATCATCGCCTTCCTGAAGGCGAAAGACGGCCAGCACTACCGCTACCCGTTCGCCGTGCGCCTCATCAAGTAACGAGTCGCGAAGCGAGCAGGCACCGAGCACGCCGGGAGAATTCCTCACCCGGCGTGCTCTTCTGTGCCAGCATGGAGTGTTTCGACGCCCTTCGTCGGGCGTCGAGACCGAACCCTCGCCCCCCGGGCGACCCGACCAAGGAGACACCATGTCCGATGCCACCCCGCCTCCCCCGCCGCCGGTGAACCCCTACGAGCAGCCGAGCCAGCAGCTCAGCCCGGCCGACGAGAAGCTCTGGGCGACGCTGATCCACATCGGCGGCATCTTCTTCAGCTTCGTGCCCGCGCTCATCGGCTACCTGATCCTGAAAGACAAGGGTCCGTTCGTTCGAGCGCACACGGCGACCGCGCTGAACTTCCAGATCACGATGACGATCGCGCTCGTCGTGGGTTACGTGCTGACGATCATCGTCATCGGCATCTTCATCATCCTCGCCGTCTACGTGGTCATCATCGTGTTCAGCATCATCGCCGCGGTGAAGGCCAACCAGGGCCAGCCGTACACCTACCCGATGTCGATCAAGTTCGTGAGCTGACACCCGGCCCAGCGAACTCCGACGCGTCGTCGAGCAGCCGCCTGACCACGGCGTCTGCGAGCAGCCGCCCTCTTCTGGTGAGTGTCACCACTCCCGAGAGGGCGGCTTTCGCGTCGACCAGACCGTCGGCGATGAGCCCGGCGACCGCGTGACGACCACCGGCGTGCAGCGACGCCACGGCGATGCCCTCGCGGATGCGAGTGAGCAGCAGCACCCGCTCGACCTCGCGCGTCGGCGCATCGAGCGTCTCGCGGCCGACGGCGGGCGAGGCGCCCGCGGTCACGCGGTCGGCATAGGCCGAGGGGTGCTTCGCGTTCCACCAGCGCACGCCGCCGACGTGGCTGTGCGCGCCGGGGCCGACGCCCCACCAGTCGTCACCCCGCCAGTAGCCGAGGTTGTGCCGTGACCGGTGCGAGGCATCCGTCGCCCAATTGCTGACCTCGTACCATTCGTAACCGGCCGCACCCAGCAGCTCGTCGGCGAGCTCGTACATGTCGGCCTCGAGGTCGTCGTCGGGTTGCGCGAGTTCGCCGCGCCGGATCTGCCGCGCGAGCTTCGTGCCGTCCTCGACGATGAGCGCGTACGCGCTCACGTGGTCGGGCTGTTCGATGACGACCGCCTCGACGCTGCGGCGCCAGTCGTCGATCGACTCGCCCGGCGTGCCGTAGATCAGGTCGAGACTGACGTCGAGGCCGGCGTCGCGCGCCCAGCGCACGACGAGCGGCACCCGAGCCGGGTCATGCGTACGATCGAGCGCGGCGAGCACGTGCGGTACAGCCGACTGCATGCCGAACGAGACGCGCGTGAAGCCGCCCTCGGCGAGACGCACGAGGTCGTCGGGCCGCACCGAGTCGGGGTTCGCCTCGGTCGTGACCTCGACGCCCGACTCGAACCCGAACTCCTCGCGCACTGCCGCGAGCATGCGCACGAGATCGGCCGCCGGCAGCAGCGTCGGCGTGCCGCCGCCGAAGAACACCGTCGACGCCGGTCGCGACGGCACCGCCGATGCCTCGAGCATGCGCCGCGACATCCGGATCTCGGAGATCGCGTGGTCGGCGTAGTCGACCTGGCGCGCACCTCGCAGCTCGTCGGAAGTGTAGGTGTTGAAGTCGCAGTACCCGCAGCGGACTCGGCAGAACGGCACGTGCACGTACACGCCGAACGCGCGGTCTGCGGCGCCGACGGCCGCAGAGGCCGGCAGCAGTCCGTCGGCGGGCGCGGGGTCGCCGAGCGGCAGAGCGGATGCCACGACTAGGCGCCGCCCGCCGGGTGCAGTGCCCGCAGCTCGCGCTTGGTGAGCTCGCGGCGACGCTTGCGCACCCCTGGACCGCCGACCGTGCTCGTGGTCGCGAGCAGTGAACGAATGGTCAGCCAGACGGTGTCGCCCTCGCGGCGCTCGAGGATGAACGACTCCTCGCCGCTCTCCGGGCCCTCGGCGGTCGTGCCGTAGGCGAAGCCGATGCGGTCGGGCTCATCGATCACGTAGACGACGAGCACGGGCGTCTTCGCGACGCCGAAGCGGCGCTTGCGCTCGAGCGTGGCCGTCATGCCCGCGGCGATGTAGGGCGTGCCGTCGGCGCCGAAACGCTCCTCGATGCGCGGGGCTGGCTGGTCGGCGAGGGGCGCGCCCTCGGCGTCGTAGACGATGCCCGGGTACTGGGCGCCCGTGCCGGTCGAGATGTCGGCGACCTCGAAGCCCGAGCCGCGCTGGATGCCCCACGTCATGAGCGCCTCGGCCGAGCGCTCGAAACGTTCGACGCCCGAACCGAGCCGCACCGAGTCTTCAGCGGGCCGGTAGCCGGCCGGCGGGTATCGCAGCAGATCGGGCGCGAGCGTCGCCCCGATGGCGCCGTAGGTGACCGATTGGTCGGTGAAGGTGCTTCGGCGGGTCATGCTTCGATTCTACGGACGGAGGCTGTGACGGCTCTGGCCGCGGACTACTTCTTGTCTTTCTTCTCGACGTCACCCGAGAGCGCGGCGATGAACGCCTCTTGCGGCACCTCGACGCGGCCGACCATCTTCATGCGCTTCTTGCCCTCCTTCTGCTTCTCGAGGAGCTTGCGCTTGCGGCTGATGTCGCCGCCGTAGCACTTGGCCAGAACATCTTTGCGCATGGCGCGGATCGACTCGCGCGCGATGATGCGAGCGCCGATCGCGGCCTGGATGGGCACCTCGAACTGCTGGCGCGGAATGAGTTCGCGCAGGCGCCCCGTCATGAGCACGCCGTAGGCGTAGGCCTTCTCGCGGTGCACGATCGCGCTGAACGCGTCGACCTGCTCGCCCTGCAGCAGGATGTCGACCTTCACGAGGTCGGCGGCCTGGTCGCCGGTGGGCTCGTAGTCGAGCGAGGCGTAGCCGGCGGTCTTCGACTTCAACTGGTCGAAGAAGTCGAACACGATCTCGCCGAGCGGCATGTTGTAGCGGATCTCGACACGATCTTCGCCGAGGTACTCCATGCCGATGAGGGTGCCGCGGCGCGACTGGCAGAGTTCCATGATGGTGCCGACGTAGTCTTTCGGCGCGAGGATCGCGGCGCGCACCATGGGCTCGCGCACCTCGGTGATCTTCGCCCCGGTCGGGAACTCGCTCGGGTTCGTGACCGTGACCGTCTTCTTGTCTTCCGTCGTGACCTCGTAGACCACCGACGGCGCGGTGGCGATGAGGTCGAGGCCGAACTCGCGCTGCAGGCGCTCGGTGACGATCTCGAGGTGCAGCAGGCCGAGGAACCCGCAGCGGAAGCCGAACCCGAGCGCGACCGAGGTCTCGGGCTCGTAGACGAGCGCAGCGTCCGACAGCTTCAGCTTGTCGAGCGCCTCGCGCAGTTCGGGGTAGTCGCTGCCGTCGATCGGGTACAGACCCGAGAAGACCATCGGCAGCGGCTCGGTGTAGCCCGGCAGCGCCTCGGCTGCGGGCTTCGCCGCGGTCGTCACGGTGTCGCCGACCTTCGACTGGCGCACGTCTTTCACACCCGTGATGAGGTAGCCGACCTCGCCGACGCCGAGCCCCTTCGAAGGCAGCGGCTCGGGCGCGCTCACGCCGATCTCGAGGATCTCGTGGGTCGCACGCGTCGACATCATCTGGATGCGCTCGCGCGGGTTCAGGTGTCCGTCGATCATGCGCACGTAGGTGACGACGCCGCGGTAGCTGTCGTACACGGAGTCGAAGATCATCGCGCGCGCCGGGGCGTTCGCATCGCCGACCGGCGAGGGAATGCGCTCGACGACCCGGTCGAGCAGGTCTTCCACGCCGACACCGGTCTTGCCCGAGACCTTCATCACGTCGTCGGGCGAACCGCCGATGAGGTCGGCGAGCTCTTTCGCGTACTTCTCGGGCTCGGCCGCCGGCAGGTCGATCTTGTTCAGCACGGGGATGATCTCGAGGTCGTTCTCGAGGGCGAGGTAGAGGTTCGCGAGCGTCTGCGCCTCGATGCCCTGCGCCGCGTCGACGAGCAGGATCGCGCCCTCGCACGCAGCGAGCGAGCGTGAGACCTCGTAACTGAAGTCGACGTGACCGGGCGTGTCGATCATGTTGAGCGCATATGAGGTGTCGCCCAGCTGCCACGGCATGCGCACCGCCTGGCTCTTGATCGTGATGCCGCGCTCGCGCTCGATGTCCATGCGGTCGAGGTACTGCGCGCGCATGTCGCGATCGCTCACGACTCCGGTGATACCGAGCATGCGGTCGGCGAGGGTCGACTTGCCGTGGTCGATGTGCGCGATGATGCAGAAGTTGCGGATCAGCGCGGGATCGGTGACAGCAGGCACCGGCGGGTTCATGGCTCTCGGGGACATCCTGTCGATTCTCCCATGACTTCGCTTCAGACTTTCGACGGATGCCTCGTGGCGCGCCTCCGGGCTACGCTCAGAGCAAATGGCGGTGATTCAGATTCCGAGCGAACGCGTCGCTCCTTCGGCCCTGCGGCCGGTCTTCACCGCGCTCCGACTCGGGCTGCACGTGCTCGTCGTCGGCCTCACCCTCTTCGTGGTCGTGCGGGCGCTGCTCGCCGACGCGCCCGATGAGATCGGGGTCACGGTGCTGGCCGTCGCGTTCCTCGCGTGCTACGGCGCGGGAGTCGCGGCGGCGCATCGCAACCTGCCGACGTGGGCGCGGGTGGTGTGGCTGCTCAGCCTGCTGGTGCTGTGGGTCGCGATGTCGGCGATGACACCGGATGCCGCGTTCCTCGCCTTCCCGCTCTTCTTCCTCGAACTGCACGTGCTCGCAGCCCCGATCGCCGTTCCCCTCGTGGTGGTGACCTTCGGACTGTCGGTCTGGGGCACCGCCACGCACCTGGGCTTCGAGGTCGGTTCGATCCTCGGCCCGCTCATCAGCGCCGGCGTCGCGATCGTCATCGGGCTCGGGTATCGCGCGATGGCACAGGAGACGCAGGAGCGCCAGGCACTCATCCTCGATCTCATGGCGACGCGTGAGGAGCTCGCTGCGGCCAGCCGCGAAGCGGGCACGCTCGCCGAGCGCGAACGGCTCGCGAAAGAGATCCACGACACCGTCGCGCAGGGGCTCTCGAGCATCCAGATGCTGCTGCACGCCGCCGAGCGCGACATCGCCGACGAGCCCACGCGGGAGAAGTTGCGGCTCGCCCGCGAGACGGCTGCCCAGAACCTCGGCGAGACGCGCCGGTTCATCCGCGAGCTCGCCCCGCCCTCGCTCGACGCGCAGTCCCTACCCGCGGCGCTCCGGCGTCTCACAGAGTCGACGACCGAGCAGTCGATGCAGGCGGGCACGCCGCTCCGGGTCGAGTTCTCCACCAGCGGCGATCCGGTGATGCTCTCGATGGCGGCCGACGCGGCGCTGCTCCGCATCGCCCAGGGTTCGCTCGCGAACGTACTGCAGCACGCGAACGCGACGCACGCCTCGGTGACGCTCAGCTACCTCGGCGACGAGATCGCGCTCGATGTCGTCGACGACGGCGTCGGGTTCCGCACCTCGACGGCCGGCGGCAGCACGGAACACGACGGCGACGGCGGTATCCACGAGGGCGCCGATGCGCGCCTCCGCATCGCCGACGGCTTCGGCCTGCGCGCGATCCGGCAACGTGCCGCGGCCCTCGGCGGCCACGTCGACATCGAGTCGGCTCCCGGCGACGGCACCGCGGTGTCGGTGCGCATCCCGGTGGTGATGCCGTGATCCGCATCCTGCTCAGCGACGACCACCCCGTCGTCCGCGCCGGTATCCGCGCGATGCTCGAGAGCGAACCCGATCTCGACGTCGTCGGCGAGGCGACGACGGCCGAAGACGCGGTACGCCTGGCCGCGGCATCCGGTGTCGATCTCGTGCTGATGGACCTGCAGTACCCCGGCGCGATGCAGGGAGCCGAGGCGACCCGGCGCATTCGCTCGCGGCCGGGCGCGCCACGCGTGCTCGTGCTCACGAACTACGACACCGACGCCGACATCCTCGGCGCGATCGAGGCCGGGGCGAGCGGCTACCTCTTGAAGGACGCGCCGCCCGCCGAGCTCATCGCCGCCGTGCATGCGGCGGCGGTCGGCGACTCCGCCCTCGCTCCCGGGGTGTCGTCGCGACTCGATGCCTCGCTCGCGAGCGTCGAGCGGCTCACCGTGCGCGAGGCCGAGGTGCTCTCGCTCGTCGCCGAGGGCCGCACCAATCGCGAGATCGGCCGCGCCCTCTACCTCAGCGAGGCGACCGTCAAGTCGCATCTCGTGCACATCTTCACGAAGCTCGGCGTCGGTTCGCGAACCGCCGCGGTCGCGAGGGCGCGCGAACTGGGCGCGATCAGGGCGGGCTGACGGATGCCTCGTGCTCGCGTCGTGCTCGTCCACGGCCTGCGCACCTCGTCGTCGATGTGGCGCAGGCAGCTCGAACTGCTCGGTGCGCACGACCTCGAGGTCGTCGCGATCGACCTGCCAGGTCACGGCAGTCGCATCGGCGAGCCGTTCTCGGTCGACGCGGCACTGCACCTGATCGACTCGGCGTTGAATCCTCTGCCCGGCGGCGCTCGCGTCGCCGACGACATGACCGGTGTGCGCGAGGCTGCCGGCGCGCGCGAGGCTGCACACGCGACCCCGCGGCTGCTCGTCGGGCTGAGCCTCGGCGGGTACCTGTCGATCGAGTTCGCCGCGTGGCATCCCGACCGTCTCGACGGGCTCGTCGCAGCGGCATGCAGCACCCGGCCGCGCGGGGCGCCCCTCGGCGGATACCGCCGACTGGCCGCGGCGATCGGGCGGATGCCGGATCGCGGACGGTGGCTCAACGATGCGATGGCACGGCTCATGCTCCCGCGCAGGGCGGCCGACGACGTGCTCGCGGGCGGCGTCGCACTCGACGTCATGGCGCCGGCGCTCGAGGCGGTCGGCCGTCTCGACCCGGAAACCGCCCTCGCGACGGTCGGTGTGCCGGTCTGGCTCGTCAACGGCCGCTTCGACCACTTCAGACTCGACGAACGGCGGATGCTGCGGGCCGCCCCCGACGCCCGCCTCGCGATCGTGCCCGGTGCGACGCACCTCGTGAGCCTCGTCAAGCCCGACGAGTTCGCGGCGATCGTGCTGGGCGCCGTCGCCGAACTCGACCGGCGGGCGACGGCACGAGTTCCCCGGGCAACTCGCAGCTACGGGCGTTGGTGACGCACCCGCCGAGCTGGTATCGTTGCCTGTTGGCTTGCGTGTGGGTCCCACCCCGCACGATTCGCCGGTGAGGCCCCTCTACCTTTCCCGGCACATCCGGTACCCGCACAAGAACGAAAGACGAACTCCACGTGGCAAACATCAAGTCGCAGATCAAGCGCAACCGCACGAACCTCAAGGCGCAAGAGCGCAACAAGGCCGTCAAGAGCGAGCTGAAGACCTTCATCCGCAGCGCGAAAGACGCGATCGCGACAGGCGAGAAGGAGAAGGCGACGACCGCCCTCCGCGCCGCGACCCGCAAGCTCGACAAGGCCGCCAGCAAGGGCGTCATCCACAAGAACCAGGCCGCGAACCGCAAGTCGGCTCTCGCGAAGCAGGTCGCCGCGCTCTGACGCGAACACGCACTCGATGACGGCCCCGGCGCATTGCGCCGGGGCCTTCGTCATGCCCGGAGCATCCGTGCGCAGCGCCTGTTGCGGCGAGCGGGCAGTTGATGCCGCCTCCCGCCGGCACACGCGGCATCAAGTGCCCGTTCGACAGGTTCGACGGGTTCGAGGGGGTCGAGGGGGTCGAGGGGGTCGAGGGGGTCGAGGGGTTCGACGGGTTCGAGGGGTTCGAGGGGCGCCATCGTGCCCGAGCTGACGCAGGCCCGCCCCTACCCTGCTCGAACACAATCCGACGAGCGGGCAGTTGATGCCGCCTCCCGCCGGCACACGCGGCATCGAGTGCCCGTTCGACCGGGGATGAGTGGCTCGGGCGCCTCGTTGCGGCGCATGGGGCATCGAGTGCCCGTTCGACCAGGGGTATGAGGGCTGCTCAGGCGCGGCCGCGCGAGGCGATGACGCCGACGAGGCGCTCGAGGGCGAATACGGGGTCGCGTTCGGCGCCTTTGACGGCGGCGTCGGTCGCGGCGAGCGCCTCGATCGCGCGGCCGAGTCCCTCGTCGGTCCAGCCGGCGAGATCTCGCCGGGCACGATCGACCTGCCAGGGGGCGAGGCCCAGCGATCCCGCGAGTTGCGCTCCCCCGCCGCGGGTACCCGAAACCTTGGCCATGGTGCGCAACTTCATGGCGAACGCGGCGACCATCGGCACGGGGTCTGCACCGCTGTCGAGCGCGTGCCGCAGTGCGACGAGCGCCTCGCCGTGCCGCCCTGCGATCGCGGCGTCGGCCACTGCGAAGGCGTTGGTCTCGACGCGGCCGCCATAGTAGCGGGCGACGACGGCCTCGGTGATGTCGGCCGGAGCGTCGGCGAGCAACTGCCGGCACGCCGCCGAGAGCTCGCGCAGATCGTCGCTGAACGCCCCCACGAGGGCGCGAAGAGCGCCGGGGCTGATCTTGCGGCCGGCGGCGCGGAACTCGGCCGCCGCGAAGTCTTGCTTCTCGGCGTCTTTCTTGAGTTCGGCGCACACGATCTCGATGCCGTCGCCGCGGCCGGCACGAATCGCGTCGAGCAGCTTCTTGCCGCGCACACCAGTGCGATGGCGCAGCACGAGGGTCGTCGACTCCGCCGTCTGATCGAGGTAGTCGAGTGCGTCGAGCAGAAAGTCGTCGCTCGCGCGCTCGACGCCGCTGACCCTGATGAGTCGGGGCTCGCCGAACAGCGATGGGCTCGCGAGCGTCATGAGTTCGCCGCGTCGATAGCCGTCGGCTTCGAGGTCGGTCACCTCGAGGGCCGGGTCTTCGGAGCGCAGGAAGTCGCGCAGCATCGTGATCGACCGCTCGGCGAGCACGTCTTCAGCGCCCGTCACGAGCACGATCGGCGCCGGCCTGATCGCGTGCCACGCGAGTTGCGGAATCGCCGTCTTCGTCTTGGGCGATGCGCCAGCGCGCGAGCCCTCTGTGCGCGATGCAGCTGTGCGCGATGCCACCGCACCTCCCCTTCGTCACATCGAGTCTATGGGGCGGGGCCGACACCGCCGGCTGCGCCCGGGTCGCCGCGCTCGCTCCAGACATCGAAGCCGGCGCCGTCGGCGGTCAACAGCACGGTGCCCGATCGATCCGTGCGCACGACCGCGGCGCCGTGGGCGCGCAGCATCTGCAAGGCGCGATCGGTTGGATGGCCATACCCGTTGTCGGCGCCGACGCCGATGACCCCGACCGCCGCGCTCAGCTGCTCGTAGAGTCGCTCGCTCTGGTCGGCGGAGCCGTGGTGGGCGACCTTCACGAGATCGGCGCGGCCCACCGCGGCGGAGCGGAGCATGCGCGCCTGCGCCTCCTCGCCGAGATCACCGAGGAAGACACCGCGGTAGCCCGGCGCCGTGACATCGAGCACGACGCTCGCGTCGTTGCCGGGCTCGACGCCCGCCTTCGGCCAGAGCACGCGCCACCGGGCGTCGCCCAGGGTGCCGCCGTACCCTGCGACGACCTCGACGGATTCGGCACCACCGGCGACCAGCGGATCCAACGCGCGACTCGATCGACCGCCGTCGAGCGGACCGTGCAGCACGGTGTCGACGATGCCCGCGACCGCCGAAACTCCCCCGACATGGTCGGCATCCCAGTGGGTGAGCACGAGCACATCGAGGCGGTCCACGCCGAGCAGCGCGAGGCACCGCGAGAGCGCGGCCGGCTCGGGCCCTGTGTCGATGAGCGCGGTCGCCTCGGCCGAGCGGATGAGAATCGCATCGCCCTGCCCGACGTCGCAGTCCGCGACATCCCATTGTGCGGGCCTCGAGGCGGCCGTGACGAGTGGGCGGCCCGCGAAGAAGCCGACCGGCACGGCCAGTGCGACGAGCAGCACCGCTGCGGCCGCCCGCCGAAGACGAGGCCGTCGCCGCGACCCGAACGCGAGCCAGAGCACGATCGCCGTGCACGCCGCGAGCAGCAGCGCCCCCGGGGCATCCGGCAGCCATTCGAGACGCGCGGCGGGCAGCGCCGACGAGGCCCGCGCGAGCACTGCGATCCACGATGCCGGCACCCACGCGAGCTGCAGGCACGCGTACCCGACCGACGGCAGCACGGGCAGCAGCAGGCATCCGATGAGGCCGATGACCGTGCCGACGGGCGCGGCCGGCGCCGCGAGCAGGTTCGCCGGCACGCCGTAGAGCGCGAGTGCCGGGTCGAGCAGCACGAGCACCGGCTGACAGGCCAGTTGCGCCGCGAGCGGCACGCCGATCACGGCGGCGATGGGCACGGGCATCCAGCGGGCGAGCACGACGGTCAGCGGCCGTGCCAGCAGCAGCAGGCCGGCCGTCGCGAACACCGACAGGGCGAACCCGTAGTCGCGGGCGTACCACGGGTCGACCGCGATGAGCACGACGATCGCGAACGAGAGCGCCGCGATGCCGCCGCCCGGGCGCCCTGCCGCGATCGCGACGAGCACGACCACCGCCATCGCCGCCGCGCGAACGACGCTCGCCTCGGGCGTCACGAGCACGACGAACCCGGTCAGCGCCGCGAGTGCGATGACGACGCGCAGCAGCCGGGGCAGGCCGAGCAGTGCGGCGAGGGCGAAGGCGGCGGCCGTGACGATGGCGCAATTCGCCCCGGAGACCGCGGTCAGGTGACTGAGCGACGAGGCCTTCATCGCCGCGTCGAGGCTCTCGTCGACGGCGCTCGTGTCGCCGATCGCGAGGCCGGGCACGAGTGCGCCGCCGTCGCCGCCGAGCGCGCTCGCGGCCCCGGCGAAGCCGATGCGCAGCGGCACGGTCCAGCCGAGCCAGGCCGGTGGCGGCCCGGCCGAGCGGATGTCGCCGACCGCCGTCAATCGGAACGCCGCACCGTCTTCGGCCGGCAGTGGCTTCACTCGCGCAGTGAAGCCGACGCGGGAGCCGAGCTGCAACTGTTCGGCGGGGAGCCGCAGCGCGGTCGTCACCGACACCGGCCGAACCGGAGCGCCGTCGACGATGACGACGAGTGCCTCGACCCTCAGCGGCGGGGCGTCGCCCCCGGCGAACCAGCTCGTGCGCATCGCCCGCGGTGCCCCGGTCAGGTCGATCACGACCTCGGCGGTGCGATGGGCGGTGGCCGCGGCTGCAAGGCGTGAGTCCTCGCGCGCACCCAGCCCGATCGCCGCGGCACTCGTCGCCAACGCGCCGGCCGAGAGCACGACGAGCAACGTCGCCGCCGCCCGCACGATCGGGCGGCCGACCCCGCGCGCATCCGCGGCACCGCCGACGGCGGCAGCATCAGCGACGGCACCACCCGCGACAGCCTGGACGGCAGGTGCCTGACGACCGCGTTCACGCAACGGCCCGGTGACCGCGACGACGGCCGCGATGCCGGCAAGCCCCCACAGACCCCACGCGGCGACCGCCGCCGCGGCATGCCCGCCCGGGAGCCCGATGGCACACCACGCCGCCAGCCATGCGAAGCCTGCGGGCGCAAGCAGTCGAAGGTCGCGCATCTCAGAGCGCCACAAGCGGTTCGAGGCCCGCGAACACCGCGTCGCCGATGCCCGCCACGTCGAGCAGTTGGTCGATCGAGGTGAACGGTCCGTTGGCGTCGCGCCAGTCGATGATGCGCTGCGCGAGCGCCGGGCCGATGCGCGGCAGAGTGTCGAGTTCGGCGAGCCCCGCGGTGTTGAGGTGCACGAGGCCGCCGGCACTCGAGTTCGGAGCGCCACCGCCGGCCGCGGCGGGCGGCCCGGGCGGCGCCTGGCCGAGCACCGGCACGGCGAGTTGCTCGCCGTCGACGACCGGCCGTGCGAGATTCACCCCGGCCGGATCGGCCTCGGCCGTGAATCCGCCGGCCGCCGCGACGGCATCGACCACCCGGGCGCCCGCACCGAGCTCGACGAGACCCGGCTTCGCGACGGCGCCGAGCACGTGCACCAGCACCGACGGCGCCCCCACCGTCGATGACGGGTCGGTCGAGGCATCCGCACCCTGCCCGGCGGCCGGATCGATGCGCGACTGGGCGCCGCCGCCGCTCGCGTCGAACGACATGAGGGCGGCGACCGCAACCGCGAGCACGAACAGCACCACTGCCGCGCCGACGGCCACGCGCACGCGCGGGCCGGCACGCCGCGCCGACGGGTCGAGCACGGCGAGCGGGTCGTCGGCATCGCGTGCGGGCATGCCAGCACGCTAGAACGGATGCTGCAGCGAAGAACCGCGATCGCAGCGATCGGTGGACTGGGCGCGGAATTCACACCCTGTCGAGGAGGAGTCGCGACCGCGTCGAAGCTCCGGTGAGTACGCGCATCATGAGGCTCCGATCGAGTCGGGCCCTGGAACCGGGCGGGTGTCGGCGATCTCGCCGAGCAGCCGGGCGCGCCGCACGGCATCGGTGCGCGAGGTCGCGCCGAGCTTGGCGAAGATGTGGGTGTTGTGCCGCTTCACGGTGCCGATCGAGATCGAGAGCCGCTCGCAGATCGCCTGATTCGACAGACCGTCGACGATGAGCGCCAGCACCTCGCGCTCACGATGCGAGAGCACCGAAGCGGATGTCGCGTGCTGAAGCTCGGTGCGGTGCGTGATGCCCCTCGCGGCCTGGTGCACGGCTGCGAGCAGCTCGGCCGAGGTGGCGGACTTGGAGACGAACGCACTCGCCCCCGCCGCGAGCAGGTGGGCGGCGAGCACACGGTCGCGATGCATCGTGACGATGACGATGCGGGTGCCGGGTGCTTCGGCGAGCACGCGGGTGATGGTGGAGAGCACAGGGACGCCGGGCATCTCGACGTCGAGCATCAGCACGTCGGGACGCGCTGCGATCGTGGCGGCGATCGCGCCGGCACCGTCGGATGCCTCGCCGACGACGTCGATGCCGGCCCCGGTCGTGAGCATCGCGCGCATGCCGTCGCGGAAGAGGTCGTGGTCGTCGGCGATGACGACCCGGATCGCACCGCCCTGGCTCATGCGTGCCGCGACGTGACGAAGGGAAGCGCGAGTCGAAGCCCGGTGCCGCCCGGCTCGTTCAGGAACTCGACCGCCGCGCCGATCAGCGCAGCGCGTTCCGCGATGCCCCGGAGCCCGAGCGACGACGCCCGGAGTTCGCCGTCGGGGTAGCCGTCGCCGTCATCGGCGACGGTGATCGTGATCTCGACCGGCGACCATTCGAGGCGCACGGCGACGGCCGTGGCGCTCACCGCGTGGGTGCGAGCGTTGCGGGTCGCCTCCATGACGATCGTGAAGAGCTCCTCCTTCACGAGGGCGGTGATCGGACGGGGTTCCCCGGTCTCGAGGGCGTGCACGGGAAGCACACCGACGCCGCCGGTCGCGTAGGCGTACTCGTCGATCGCCTCGAGCAACGATCGGTCGCCGACGAGCGAGCGGAGGTCGAGCGCGAGGTCTTGAGTGTCGGCCAGTGCGGCCCGGAGGATGCGCATGGCTCGCGTGACCGAATCATCCGGTCGTGCCGCATTCGCGATCTCGAGGCGCTGCAGGCCCGCGGCGATGCCGTGCGCGATGCGGTCGTGCAGCTCACGGGAGATGCGCTGCCGACTCTCGTGCTGCGACTGCTGCAGGCGCGCGCGCAGCACCTCGACGTACGCGATCGCGCCCGGAGGGAAGCGTCGCCAGATCGCGTGGTGCAGCGCACCGGCCACGTCGAGCTCGCGGCCGGGGCGGCCATCGGATGCCACGCGGGACACGATCATCGGCAGGGCGATCGAGAAGAGCAGCTCGGCCGCCATGAGCGGCTCGGCCGGATCCATCTGCGCCGCCGCCGACCGGCGGCCGTGCGAGCTGAATTCGGGAACATCGCCGTACTCGACCGAAACCGCCGGCAGGTCGACCTCGCCCTCGATCGCTTCGAACGTCTCGGCGACGATCGCTCGCGCCTGGAATTCGAGGCCGCCGTCGACGAACGAGTCGTTCGCCAGCAGGCTCCCGCGAGCGGTGAGCTGCACCCGCAGCTCTTCGAGCACCTCGTCGGCGACGGCCTGCACTCCGCCGGGTCGTGTCATGTCGAGCACTCCTGCCTCCTCAGCATCGCGCCCCACGGTATCCGCCGGCACTCACGTGAACAATGCTTCACGTGGTCGCACCGCGAAGATACGACCAAAGGCGTACCCGCCGGCCGCGCAGGTGCTCGCGCCCGCGCGGCCGAGAAGGATCAGCCCTTCGTGGCGATGTTGACGAGTCGCGGGGCCCGAACGATCACGTTCACGATCTCGCGCTCGCCGACCGCACGCGCGACCGCAGCCGAGGCGCGAGCCATCGCCTCGAGTTCGTCGACCGTGACTTTCGGCGACACCTCGAGACGATCGCGCACCTTGCCGTCGACCTGCACGATGGCCGTGACCGACTCCTCGACGAGCAGCGCCGGGTCGGCCTTGCGCCATGTCACGAGCGCGACGGTCGGTTCGTAGCCCAGGCGCTGCCACATGTCTTCGGCGGTGAACGGTGCGAACACGTCGAGGATCATCGCCGTGACCTCGGCCGCCTCGCGCACCGCGGCATCGCCGGCGCCCGCACCGGAGTCGATGGCCTTGCGCGTGGCGTTCACGAGTTCCATGAGTCGAGCGACGACGACGTTGAACTTGAACGCCTCGACGAGGGCGGGGGCATCGGCGAGCAGACGGTGCGTGACGCGGCGCAGCGCCGCATCGCCCGTCTTCCAGTCGACGTCGGGGCTCGACGTGACCTCGCCCGAGATGCGCCAGGCGCGGGCAAGGAACTTCGCGGCGCCGACCGGCGAGACATCCGCCCAGTCGATGTCGTCTTCGGGCGGCCCGGCGAACGCCAGCGTGACGCGCAACGCGTCGGCGCCGTGCGCTTGCAGCTCGCTCGCGAACTCCACGAGGTTGCCCTTGGACTTCGACATCTTGTGGCCGTCCATGATGACCATGCCCTGATTGAGCAGCGACGTGAACGGTTCGGTGTAGCTCAGGTAGCCGAGGTCGAAGAGCACCTTCGTGATGAAACGCGAGTACAGCAGGTGCAGGATCGCGTGCTCGACGCCGCCGACGTACTGGTCGACGGGCGCCCACTTCTCGGCCTCGGCGGGGTCGAAGGCCCGCGTGTCGTCGTTCGGGTCGAGGTAGCGCAGGTAGTACCACGAGCTGTCGACGAACGTGTCCATCGTGTCGGAGTCGCGGCGGGCGGCACCGCCGCACTTCGGGCACGCGACATTGACCCAGTCTTCGGCGGCGCCGAGCGGACTCGTGCCCTTGGGCTTCAGGTCGAGCCCCGCGGCATCCGGCAGTCGCACCGGCAGTTCGGACTCGGGAACCGGCACCTCGCCGCAGTCGGCGCAGTGGATGATCGGGATCGGCGTGCCCCAGTAGCGCTGACGTGAGATGAGCCAGTCGCGCAGGCGGTAGTTCTTCGCGGCACGGCCGGTGCCGCGTTCGCCGAGGATCTCGATCGCTCGGCGGATCGCGTTCGACTTCGAGAGCCCGTCGAGCGGGCCCGAGTTGATGAGTCGCCCGTCGCCGGTGAGCGCGACGCCGGTGTCGACCGGGTCGAGCAATGGCAGATCGTCGGGCAGCATCGGGTCGCCGTGCTCGTCGAGCGGGATGACCGGGATCACGCCGGTGACCGGGGCGTTGGTGTCGACGACGACGCGAACGGGCAGACCGAAGGCGCGCGCGAAGTCGAGGTCGCGCTGGTCGTGCGCCGGCACCGCCATGATCGCGCCGTGGCCGTAGTCGGCGAGTACGTAGTCGGCGGCCCAGATCGGCAGGCGCTCGCCGTTGACCGGGTTGACCGCGTAGCGCTCGAGGAAGACGCCGGTCTTCGGCCGGTCGGTCGCGAGCCGGTCGATGTCGCTCTCGCTGCGCACCGAGTCGACGTAGTCCTGGAAGCGCGTGCGCACCTCGGCGGAGGCGCCGCTCGCGAGCTCGGAAGCGAGGTCGGAATCGGGCGCGACGACCATGAAGGTCGCGCCGTAGAGGGTGTCGGGGCGCGTCGTGAAGACGGGGATGCGCTCGGCGCGCCCCTCGATCTCGAACTCGACGTCGGCACCGGAGGAGCGGCCGATCCAGTTGCGCTGCATCGACAGCACCTTCGACGGCCACGCGCCCTCGAGCTGGTTCAGGTCGTCGAGCAGGCGGTCGGCGTAGTCGGTGACGCGGAAGTACCACTGCGTCAGCGCCTTCTTCGTGACGACGGCGCCGCAACGCTCGCAGTGCCCGTCGACGACCTGCTCGTTGGCGAGCACGGTCTGGTCGTTGGGGCACCAGTTGACTTGGCCGGCCTTGCGGTAGGCGATGCCCTGCTCGTAGAGCTTCAGGAACAGCCACTGGTTCCACTTGTAGTACTCGGGGTCGCTCGTGTGGAGCTCCCGCGACCAGTCGAACGACGGCGCGTACTGGCGGAACGAGCGCTTCTGCTGCTCGATGTTCGCGTAGGTCCACCCGCGGGGGTCGATGCCGCGCTTGATGGCGGCGTTCTCGGCAGGCAGGCCGAACGAGTCCCAGCCGACGGGGTGCAGCACGTCGAAGCCCTGGTGGCGCCAATAGCGTGCCACGGTGTCGCCGTAGCCGAACGCCTCGGCGTGACCCATGTGCAGGTCGCCCGAGGGGTACGGGAACATGGAGAGCACGTATTTGCGCGGCCTCGTATCGCCGGGGAGTCCGGCACGGAACGGCTCGGACTCGTCCCACACGGGAAGCCACTTCGCCTGCAAGGCGGAGAAGTCGTACGCGCCGGCGTCGGTGTGCGCTGGGTCCTGGTCGTGTGCCACGTGACTCTCAATCGTGTGTCGCTGGGAGGGCGTCGGGCGCGCCGGATCACGGCGCACTCGGATATCAAGCCTACTCACTCCGGGGCGGGCGGTTCCGCGCCGAGCACCGCGAGCAGCGCCCGCGCCTTGACCCGGGTCTCTTCGACCTCTTCGACCGCGACCGAGAGCGCCGTGATGCCGCCGCCAGTGCCGACCGAGGCGCCGCGCGGCGTGAGTACGATCGAGCGGATCACCATCGCGAGATCGGCGCCGCCGTCGACGCCGAGATAGCCGAACGCGCCCGAGTACACGCCGCGCGGCCCCCCCTCGAGCCCGTGCAGGATCGTCATGGCGCTGCGCTTCGGCGCCCCCGTCATCGAGCCGGCGGGGAACGCCGACTGCACCACGTCGAGTGCGGTGAGCGGATGCCGCAGCCGCGCGGTCACCGTCGAGACCAGTTGATGCACGTGGGCGTACTCCTCGACGTCGAGCAGCACGGGCACCTCGACCGTGCCGAGCTCGGCGATGCGACCGAGGTCGTTGCGCATGAGATCGACGATCATGAGGTTCTCGGCGCGCTCCTTGTCGCTCGCGAGCAGTTCAGCGCGAAGCGCCGCGTCGCGCACCGGGTCGGCGTCGCGCGGCCGGGTGCCCTTCATGGGCTTCGTCGAGACGACTCCCCCGGGCTCGACGACGAGGAACTGCTCGGGTGAGGCACTGAGCAGTGCGGTCTCGCCGAACCGCAGGTATCCGCCGTGGTGGCTCGGGCTCGAGGTGCGGAGCGCCAGGTAGGCGGCAGCCGGGTCGGGATGCACATCGATGTCGACCCGGTTGGTGAGGCAGAGTTGATACGCGTCGCCGCGCACGATGGCGGCCTGGCACTCGCCGATGAGCTGCGCGTAGCGTTCGGCGTCGTGCCGCCATCGGGTCGGCGCTTCGGTGCCGCGGGCGTCGCTCGCCGGCTCGGTCGGCGCATTCGGCGTGGTGGATGCCTCGTCGATCTCGTCGATCGCGCGGGCGAGTTGCGCGGCCCAGACGGCGCCCGGCGTCGCTGCGGCGGCATCGTCGGCCAGCCAGACGAGCCGCACCGACCGCGTCGCGTGATCGAACACGATCGCCCGGTCGACGAAGAGGAACGCGGCGTCGGGCGTCTCCGCCTCGGCGATCGGCACCCCCTGCAGGTGTGCGCCGAGTTCGTAGCCGAACCAGCCGAACCAGCCGAGCGGGCAGGCCTGGTCGCCCCGTTCCACGCGCCGCGCGGTCAGCACCTCGCCGAGCACGTCGAAGATCGAACCCGCCGCGGCCGTCGGTACCGCGTCGTCGCTCATCGGCCGCGCCCGCGCGACCGTCCCGCGGTGCACGTCGGCCGTCACGAACGCGGTGCCGGGGTGCGCAGCCGCGAGCACACTCGACCCCGACGCGGCATCCGCCCCGCCGTCGAGCCACACGACGTGCGTCGAATCGGCGTACAGGGCGCGGAAGACGACGTCGGGTTCGCGCCACCCTGGCACGACGAGCTGACGGACGCGACGCGGCATCCTCTCAGCCTAATTCGCCGGCAGCCGGCCGTCTTCGATCGTCACGACGCGATCGACGAGGGCGGGGTCGACGGGGGCGTGCGAGATGAGCACGACGCTGCCGCCCGCGCGGCTCGCAGCATCGGTCAGGTCGCGCAGGAGCGCATCGGCCCGCTCGGGGTCGACGCTCGCGGTCGGTTCGTCGAGCACGAGCACCGGGAACCCGGAGAGCATCGCCCGCGCCAGCGCGAGGCGCTGCGCCTGACCGCCCGAGACGAGCGCGCCGCGCTCGCCGACCTTCGCGTCGAGCCCGCCGCGTTCCTCGACCCATTCGCGCAGACCCACCCGATCGAGCACCTCGAGCAGTTCATCGTCGCTCGCGGTGTCGCGGGCGAAGATCAGGTTCTGCCGCACGTCTTCGTCGAAGAGCCAGGGCCGCTGTTCGACGAGACCCACGATGCCGCGGACGTCGGCGGGGTCGAGCTCTCGCGCCTCGACGCCGCCGAGTCGGTACGAGCCGGCGTAGTCGAGAAAGCGCACGAGCACGTGGGCGAGCGTCGTCTTGCCCGCACCGGACCCGCCGCGCACGAGCAGGCGCTCGCCCGGCGCGATCGAGAGGTCGACCCGAGTCAGTGCCGCCCCCCTGCCGTCGTCGGTCGCGGCAGTGCCGGCGGCGGTCGCGAGCACCGGCCAGCTCGCCTGCACGCCGCGCAGCTCGATGAGCGGCGGCGCATCACCGGCCGGAGGCGCTGCCGGCGATTCCGGCGTGATGGGGATGCCGACCGGGATCGAATCGGGCACGGCACCGGCGACCCGGGCGGCACTGGCACGAGCGAGACGCAGCGACGACGCAGCGAGCGGCACGGCCGTCGCGACCTCGGCGATCGCGAGCGGCACGAGGCAGAGCACGGCGAAGGTCGGGCCGTCGATGCGACCGCCCTGCAGCAACGGCACTGCCGCGGCGAGGCTCGCGGCCACCGCGAACCCGCCGACCGCGCTCATCGCCGCCGCCGCGACGCCAGTGGCCGCCGCCCGCGTTCGTGTCGCTCGCGCATACCGGGCGCCCAGTTCGTCGATGCGGCGCCGCCCCGCGACCGCCGCGCCGAACGCCACGAGCACGTCGAGCGCCTGCACGTGCTCGACGATCGCCGCCTGCAGCCCACCCCGAAGCGGCGCGGTGGTCTGCTCGGCGCGCGCGACCGCCCGCTGCTGCACGATGAGCGCGGCACCGATGCCGACGACGAGGCAGACGAGCACCGCGATGGCCGACTCCGGTGCGATGAACCAGATGCCGACGACGGCCGCCACGAGTACGATCACCGCGCTCACGAGCGGCTGCACCGCGCGCAGCGGCACGTTCTGCAGCTCGTCGACGTCGCTCACGAAGCGGTCGAGCAGATCGCCGCGACGCGTCGCCGCCAGGCCGTCGGGCGCGATCGGCAGCATGCGCTCGAAGACGTTCGCACGAATCGACGCGAGCTGCCGGAACGAGGCGTCGTGCCCGCTCAGCCGCTCGAGGTAGCGGAACACCGAGCGGCCGAGCGCGAACGCCCGCACCCCGACGATCGCCACCGACAGGTACAGCACGGGCGGCTGTTCGGCCGCGCGGGCGATCAGCCAGGCTGAGCAGGCGAGCAGCACGATGCTCGACCCGGCCGAGCCGATGCCGAACAGCACGGCGGGCAAGAGCCGGCCGAGGCTCGGGATGGCGCGGCGCAGCATGGCGTTGGCGGCGTCAGACATGCACGGGCTCCAGCTCGATGACGCGGTCGGCACGGGTGGCGAGCGCGGTGCGGTGGGTCGAGACGACGATGATGCGGCCCTCGGCGGCGAGTTCGGCGAGGGCGTCGCCGAGTGCGGCTTCACGAGGGGCGTCCTGCGCCGAGCTCGGTTCGTCGAGCAGCAGCAGCCGGGCGTCGCGCGCGAGCAGACGATGGATCGCCCTCGCGGTGGCGACGCGCTGCGCCTGACCGCCCGAGAGGCCGGCGCCGCCCGGCCCGAGCAGCAGGCCCTGGTCGAAGTCGACGCCCGCGAGGAGGCAGGCACGAGCGCAGAGCTCGGGGTCGGCGTCTTCGTCGCCGAGTCGCACGTTCGCGGCGATCGTGCCGGCCAGAAGCGCCGGCGACTGCCCCGACCACGCGATCCTCGCCCGGCCGTCGGCGCCGGCCGCAGTGCCGTCGGCGGCGCCGAGCGCGAGCCCCTCGAGCCGCGCCACGCCCTCGAGGGGTGCGAAACCGAGCAGGGCTGCGAACAGGCTCGACTTGCCCGATCCGCTCGGCCCGGTGATCGCGACGACCTCGCCGCGTGCTGCGTCGAGGTCGAGCCCGTCGAGCACGACCCGGTCGCTGCGCATCACCCGGATGTCGCGGAGATGCAGTCCCGCCGCGGCATCCACCGTCTCGTCGGCCGGCGCGACCGACGACGCGGCCGAGGCGGACGACGCGCCCGACGCGGCCGTTGCACCCGTCGGCCCCCGGCCCGCCCGCTCGGCCGCCTCGAGCAGGTCGAACGCGTCGACCGACGCGGCGACCCCCTCGGTCGAGGCGTGGAAGGCGGCGCCGACGTTGCGCAGCGGCAGGAACACCTCGGGCGCGAGCACGAGCACGAAGAGCCCGGCGACGAGCGTCATGTCGCCCGCGACGAGCCGCAGCCCGATCGAGACGGCGACGAGCGCCACCGAGAGGCTCGCGGCGAACTCGAGGGTGAAACCCGAGAGGAACGTGATGCGCAGCACCTTCATGGTGTGCGAGCGATAGTCGTCGGTGACCGCCCTGATGCGGGCGGTCTGGCGCTCGGCCCGGCGGTAGAGCAAGAGGGTCGACAGCCCGCCGACGACCTCGAGGAACCCGCGCGAGAGCGTCGCGAGACTCTGCCACTGACGTCGCTGCACGGCCTCGGTGGCCATGCCGATGAGCGCCATGAACACGGGCACGAGCGGCAGCACGATCACGAGCACCAGACCCGACAGCGGATCGGCGATCCACGCCATCGCGATGAGGATCGGCGTCACGACGATCGTCGACACGAGCTGCGGCAGGTACTGCCCGAAGTACGCGTCGAGCGCGTCGAGGCCGGGGCCGAGGAGGGTCGCGATGCGCGCCGTCGAGAAATCGGGCAGTCCCTCGGGCGCCGCCTCGAGGGCCGTGAGCAGTTCTCCCCTCAACTCGGACTTCACCCTCGTCGCACCGGCTGCACCCACGACATCCCACAGCCAGGCGGCGAGAGCGCGAACGGATGCCGCGGCCACGAGCATCCCGATGAGCAGAGCTGCGTCGGGCAGCGACCCGCCGTCGATGAACCCCGTCACGAGCGACGCGAGCGCCCACGCGAACGTGACGATCGCCGCGCTCTGCACGAGGGCGAGCGCCCCGCCCGCGGCGAGGAAGCCGCGGGCGGAGCGGGAGCGGCGGAGCAGCCGGGGATCGAGTGGTTTCATGCGGGCGACCTCAGTGCGCTGCCGCCTCGATCGTGGCGCGCGAGATGCGCTTGCGGAACACCCAGTACGTCCACCCCTGGTACAGCAGCACGAGCGGCAGGAAGACCACCGCGACCCAGCTCATGACCGTGAGCGTATACGTCGTGCTCGAGGCGTTGACGATCGTGAGGCTGTTCGCCGGGTCGTTCGAGGCCGGCATCACGTCGGGGAAGAGCGCCGCGAACAGCGCGAAGACCGCGGCGGCGACGGTGATGGCGAGCAGCGTGAAGGCGATGCCCTCCGCTCCGCGCAGGTTCGCGATCCAGCCGCCGATGAGGGCGACCGCGGCGGCGGCCGCGAGGATCCAGAACCAGAGCGTGCCGAACGCGAATCCGGTCCAGAGCAGGAACGAGGCCGCGACGACGATCGTGATGAGACCCGACTTGGTCGCGAGCCTCCTCGCCCGCTCGCGCAGTTCGCCCTCGGTCTTCAGCGAGGCGAACACCACGCCGTGCGTGAAGAAGAGCAGCAGCGTCGTGAGACCGCCGAGCAGCGCGTACGGGTTCAACAGGTCGAAGAGCGTGCCCGTGTAGTTGTGGTCCGCGTCGAGCGGCACACCCTGCACGATGTTGGCGAACGCGACGCCCCAGAGCAGTGCCGGCACGGCCGAGCCGACGACGATCATGCCGTCGAACCACTTCTTCCACTGCGACTCGGGCCGTTGGTGACGGTACTCGAACGAGACGCCGCGGGCGATGAGCGCGAGCAGGATGAGCAGCAAGGCCAGGTAGAACCCCGAGAAGAGCGTGGCGTACCACTCGGGGAACGCCGCGAAGAGCGAGGCTCCCGCGACGATCACCCACGTCTCGTTCAGGTCCCAGACCGGGCCGATCGTGTTGATGAGCACCCGGCGGTCGGTGTCGTCCTTTCCGAGGAACGGAAGGGACATGCCGACGCCGAAGTCGAAGCCGTCGAGCACGAAGTAGCCGACGAACATGAAGGCGACGATCCAGAACCAGAGCACGGTGAGATCCATGGGGTGTCCTCCTAGTAGACCGTCGCGGCCGGCTCGACGCGGCCGGTTTCGGGATCGGGTGCGCCGAGCTCGGGCGGCCCGGTCTTGATGGCCTTGATGATGAGGCGCACCTCGACGACGGCGAGGATGCCGTAGATGAGGGTGAACGCCACGAGCGAGATGAGCACGTCGAGGCCGGTCACGTTCGGCGAGACCGCCGATTCGGTCGGCAGCAGGCTGAACACGATCCACGGCTGCCTGCCCATCTCGGTGAAGATCCAGCCGACGATCATGGCGGCGAGCGAGAGCGGGAAGCTCCAGACGGCGACCTTCCAGACCCACGCCTGCTTCGGCAGACGCCCCTTGCGGGTGACCCAGAGACCGACCATGGCGATGAAGACGTGCAGCAGGCCGAGGCCCATCATCCATCGGAACGACCAGTAGGTCACCCAGATGATGGGCGTGTAGTCCCCGGGCCCGTAGAGCGACTGATACTGCGCCTGCAGGTCGTTGATGCCCTCGACGCAGCCGTCGAAGGTGTGCGTGGAGAGCAGCGAGAGCAGATAGGGCACGCGGATCGAGAAGAGCTCGGTCGTGCCGTCGGGTGTGCCGAGGGTGAACAGCGAGAACGAGGCATCCGCCCCGCATGCGGTGTCGTACATCGCCTCTGCCGCCGCCATCTTCATCGGCTGCGTCGCCACCATGGCGAGGCTCAGCTGGTCGCCGAAGATCGTGGTGAGGATGCCGGAGCCCACCATGACCCAGAGGCCGAACTTCAGCGCGGGGCGCATCGAGTCGAGGTGCTGGTTGCGGGCGAGGTGCCAGGCCGCAGCGCTGATGATGAGGCCGGCCGCCACCATGAAGCTCGCCGCGATCGTATGCGGGAAGGCCGCGAGCGCCACGGGGTTGGCGAGCAGCGCACCGATGTCGACGAGCTCGGCCCGGCCCTTCTCGGCGTTCATCTCGTAGCCGACGGGGTTCTGCATGAAGGCGTTCGCCGCGATGATGAAGTACGCCGAGACGATCGAGCCGATCGCCGTGCACCAGATGGTCGCGAGGTGGATGCCGCGGGGCAGCTTGTCCCAGCCGAAGATCCAGAGGCCGATGAAGGTGGCCTCGAAGAAGAACGCGAGCAGGCCTTCGAGCGCGAGCGGGGCGCCGAAGACGTCACCGACGAAGCGCGAGTACTCCGACCAGTTCATGCCGAACTGGAACTCCTGCACGATGCCCGTCACGACGCCCATCGCGAAGTTGATGAGGAAGATCGTGCCGAAGAACTTCGTGATCTTCAGGTACTCGAGCTTGCCGGTGCGGTACCACGCGGTCTGGAAGACGGCGGTGGAGGTCGCGAGGCCGATCGTGATCGGAACGAAGAGGAAGTGGTAGACGGTGGTGAGCCCGAATTGCCAACGGGCGAGCAGCAGCGGATCCAGCAGCTCGTTCACGAATGGATTCCCCTTTCACATGGCGATCGCGTGGTGATTTGCAGTTTCTTCTACGCATTGTAGAACGTTTTTCTACGGCGCGTAGAACATGCCGCGATCTCGGGTATTCTGGATGAATGGCGAGTCTTGGCGAACTGGAGCGCTCCGTGATGGAGGTGCTGTGGTCGCGCGATGCCGCACTCACCGCGAACGAACTGCGCGACGCACTCGCCCTCAGCGAGAGCGAGCCCGGGCGCGCCGTCGCGACGACGACGGTGCTCACCGTGCTGTCGCGACTCGAGCGCAAGGGATTCGTGACCCGAGCGCGCGACACCCGCCCGCACCGCTACCGTGCACTGCTCACCCGTGAAGAGCACACCGCAGAGCTCATGCACGAGGTGCTCGACCGCGCGAGCGACCGCGACGCGGCGCTCGCCCGCTTCGTCGGCACCGTGAGCGCCGGCGAGGCCGCGACGCTGCGGCGACTCCTCGACGACATCTCGCGGCCCTGATCGCGGCCGCCCAGTGACCATGCCGGCCTTCTGATCATGCTCGCCGTCGCCGCCCTGCTCGGCGCGTTCGCGCTGCTCCTCGCCTGGCCGATCCCCGTCGTGCTCTCGCGGGCGTCTTGGCCCGCCCGCTCACCGGCGATCGCGCTCGCGCTCTGGCAGGCGATCGCACTCGGCGGAGGCCTCTCGATGATCGGGTGCCTGCTGGTCTTCGGCGCCTCCCCGGCGGGCTCGCTCATCGGCGCCGCGCGAGCGCTGCTCCCCCACCTGTTCACCGGGCCGATTCCGCCCGAGTTCGGCGTCGTGCACCTCGCCGCCCTCACGCTCGCGGCCGGGCTCGCACTCCATCTCGCCCTGAACCTCGCGCTGACGGCGGTGCGCGCCGAGCGCGAGCGCCGCCGTCAACACCAGCTCATCGACCTGCTCAGCGACCCGATGCCGGGCCAGCCGAGAACCCGCGTGCTCGCTCACCCGGTGCCGCTCGCCTACTGCGTTCCGGGGATCCGGACCGCGACGGTGCTCACCGACGGACTCATCGACGCGCTCGACGAGGGCGAGCTGCGCGCCGTCATCGCGCACGAACGAGCGCACCTCGACCAGTTGCACCACCTCGTGCTGCTCGCGTTCCGCGCCTGGCACAGCGCGTTGCCCTGGTTCCCGATCGCCAATCGCGCCGAGCGATCGGTCGCGCTCCTCGCCGAGATGCTCGCCGACGACCGGGCCAGACGCGAAGCCGACGACGATTCGCTGCGCCGTGCGATGCTGCAGGTCGGCAGCGGCGGCGAGCCCGGGGCGTATGCCGACTCCGGCGGCGTCGTGCCCGACGTCACGATGCTCGAGGCCAGGCTCGCGCGCCTCGACGAGCCGCGGCCGCTCTCGACGCCGATGACCGGTTCGGCCGTCGTCTGGACCGCCGCGCTCATCGTGGCCGTGCCGATCGTCTCGCTGCTCGCGACGATCGGTGCGGTCGCCTGACCCCGACCACCGTCGGGTCCGCCGCGCCGAACCTCATCCCGTGGTCGGATTCCGGTGTTCACCGCGCATCGCTACGCTCGAACGATGAACGAGATCCTCGACTGGATCCTCGACGCCGTTCAAGCCGTCGACCCGATCGCCCGCACACTGCTCGCCGGGCTCGGAATCCTGCTCGAGACCTCGGTGCTCATCGGCCTCGTCGTGCCCGGCGACACGATCGTGCTCGTCGCCTCGACGGCCGTCGACGGGCTCGGCGAGTACTTCGCCCTCACGCTCGCGGTCATCGCCGGCGCTCTCGCGGGCGAGAGCATCGGCTTCGCGCTCGGACGTTGGTTCGGCCCGCACATCCACCGCTCGTGGGTCGGGCGCAGGATCGGCGACGAGAACTGGGCCCGCGCCGCGCGCTACCTCGAACGTCGCGGCGGCCCCGCGGTCTTCATCTCGCGGTTCCTGCCCGTGCTGCACTCGCTCATTCCGCTGACCGTCGGCATGAGCACCATGCGGTACCGCAGGTTCATGGCCTGGACGGTGCCCGCGTGCGTCATCTGGGCGTTCGCCTACGTCACCGTCGGGTGGCTCGCGGCCGGCAGCTACCGCGAGCTCAGTCGCGGACTGCATTGGGCCGGCTACCTGTTCGTCGGCGTGATCGCCCTGTTCCTCGCGGCGGCGTGGGGGGTCAAGAAACTGCTCGTGCACACCGAGGCCAAGCACATGACGGCGACGGATGCCTCGGGGCAGGCGTCGTCAGCCGCGGTGACCGGCGCACTCGACGACCACGAGGGGCCGGACGCCGCGGCATCCGCCCCCTCGAAGCGCGACGCGGATCGCGACGCGACGGGTCGTTAGAACAGCGCCTTCTCGGCGAGCCAGTCCTTCGCGATCTGCTCGGCCGATTGCTGCTCGTCGACGCTCGACGAGTTGAGCGCGACGAGGTCTTCGGCGGTGAGCGCCGCGCTCACGGTGTCGATGACGCCGGCCATCTCTTCGGTGACCTTCTCGCTCACGACGGGTACGACGTGCGAGGCCAGGAAGAGGCCCTCGGGGTCGTCGAGCGTCACGAGGTCGCTCGTCGCGATCGCGGGGTTGGCGCTGAAGATGTTGACGAGCTGCACTTGACCGTCTTCGAGCGCCTTGAGCGTCAGCGGGCCGCCGTTGTCTTCGATCGGGGTGAAGCCGACGTCGACGCCGTAGACCGATTTCAGCCCCTCGGGACCGTACGGGCGCGTCTCGAGCTCGGAGTTGCCGCCGAGGGTCAGCGGCGTCGTGACCTTGGCGAGGTCGGCGAGACTCGCCACCCCGTTGGCCTCAGAGAACTCCCTGGTGACGTTGTACGAGTCCTGATCGGTCGCGGGCGACTGATCGAGCACGCGCAGTCCCTTCGGGAGCGCGGTGTCGAGTTCGGCGTAGACGTCGTCGCTCGTCGTCGCCGTGGTGTCGGGCACGTAGTACTGCAGCAGGTTGCCCGTGTACTCGGGGAAGACGTCGATCTGGCCCGCCTCGATCTCGGGCATGTAGACCTCGCGCACCCCGATGCGGAACTGCCGATCGACCGTGAAGTCGTTCTGCTCGAGCGCCTGAGCGTAGATCTCGGCGATGATCTCGTTGGAGTAGTAGTCCTGCGAACCGACGACGATCGTCTCGGACGACGCGCCGTCGGTCGCCGATCCGCTCTCCAGCGGATCGCCCGATGCACACCCTGCCAGGGCCACTGTCGCCCCGACCGCGACCGCTGCGAGCGCAACGAGCCGGCCTTCTCCTGTCGTGTTCATTCTCGATTCCCTTCGGTGACGGGTTGCCCCACGACCGCTCGAGACCGGGTCGGCCGCGAGCGGAGCTCTCTGGTTCTCGTCGCCCGCACACCGGCCGGCACGACGAGGCGCTGCGTGATCGCGAACACGCCGTCGATGACGAGGGCGAGCAGGATCACGAGAATCGACCCGCCGAGCATCTCGGCGTAGTCGCGTGTTCTCAGACCGGCGAAGATGAACCGGCCGAGCCCGAAGTCGGAGATGTAGGCGGCGAGGGTCGCCGTCGCGATGATCTGCAGCGTCGCCGACCGGATGCCGCCGACCACGATCGGCATGCCGAGCGGAAGCTCGACCTTGCCGACGATCTGCCTCTCGCGCATTCCCATCGCCCGTGCCGCGTCCACCGTGCGCCGATCGACTGATTCGAGGCCCGCGTATGCGCCCGCGAGGAGCGGGGGGATCGCGAGGATCACGAGCGCGATGATCGGCGCCCGCAGCCCGATGCCGAGCGCGAGCCCGAACAGGGTCAGCACGCCGAGCGTCGGCAGCGCGCGCAGTCCGCCCGACACCGTCACCGCGAACCCCTTGCCGCGCCCGGTGTGGCCCACGAGCACCCCGGCGGGCAGTGCGATGAGCGCCGCGATCACGAGCACGATCGCCGAGAGCACGAGGTGCTGGCCGATGCGCTCGGGAATGCTGCCGACACCCGTCCAGTTGGCCGGGTCGGCGAGCCACGCGACCGCCTCGAGCAGGAGGTTCATGCGGCATCCACCCGTTCGACGCGTTCCAGCGTGCGTCGGCGCAGTGCGCCGACCGGACGCCACCACGGCATGAGCAGGCGGCCGATCGCCACACTCCCGAGGTCGAGTCCGATCGCGAGCGCCATCGTCACGATGATGCCCGTGACGATCTCGGCCTGGATGCCCCGCTGAAGACCGTCGGTGAAGAGGCTGCCGAGGCTCGCCACCCCGATGACGGCGCCGATCGTGGCCAGACTCACGGTGCTCACGATCACGACGCGCAGGCCGGCGAGCAGCACCGGACCGGCGAGTGGCAGCTCGACCCTCCAGAAGCGGCCGGCCGGCGAATAGCCGATCGCCGTCGCCGACTGCCGCACGTCGGGTTCGACGGCGTCGAAGGCGTCTGCCGCGGTGCGCACGATCACGGCGATGCCGTACAGCGTGAGCGCGACGACGAGGTTGACCGGGGAGGTCGCGCGTTGACCCGTGAAGACCGGAAGGGCGATCAGCAGCGGCAGCGACGGGATCGCGTACAGCAGGCCGCAGAGCGCGAGCAGCACCCCTCGCGACCACCGGTGGTGATGTGCGAGCCATCCGATCGGCACGGAGACCACGAAGCTCAGTATGATCGCGGGCACCGACAATGCCAGGTGGACCAACGTCAACTCACCGATCAGGTCGAGATTCGACCAGAACCAGGTCACGAGGCGAGCACTCCGGCGGGGCGGCCGTCTGCGTCGACCACGATCCGCCGACCGTCGACCTCGGTCAGGTGCAGCGCGCGCTTGCCGCGGTCGGCGCCGACGAAGTCGGCCACGAAGCCGTCGGCAGGGTTCGCGAGGATCTCGGCCGGCGACGCGGCCTGCGAGATCTGCCCGCCCTGCTGCATGATCACCACCTGGTCGCCGAGCAGGAACGCCTCGTCGATGTCGTGCGTGACGAAGACGACGGTCTTTCCGAGCTCGCCCTGCAGCCGCAGCAACTCCTGCTGCAGTTCGGCCCGCACGATCGGGTCGACGGCCCCGAACGGTTCGTCCATGAGCAGGATGTTGGGGTCGACGGCGAGCCCGCGGGCCACGCCGACGCGTTGCTGCTGCCCGCCCGAGAGCTGGCTCGGGTACTTGTCGGCGAGCGAGGCGTCGAGTCCGACGGTCGCGAGCAGCTCGAGCGCCCGCGCGTACGCCGCCCGCTTCTTCTCGCCGCGGAGCAGCGGCACCGTCGCGACGTTGTCGATGACCGTGCGGTGCGGCAGCAGCCCGGAGTTCTGCATCACGTAGCCGATGCTGCGTCGCAGTGCCACCGGCTCGAGCGTCGCGACATCCGTGCCGTCGATCAGTACCTGCCCGCCCGTCGGGTCGACCATGCGGTTGATCATGCGCAGCAGCGTCGTCTTGCCCGAGCCCGAGGAGCCGACGAGGACCGTGGTCTTCCGAGGGGGGATGACGATGTCGACCCCCGCGACCGCGACGGTGCCGTCGGGGAACTGCTTGGTGACGCCACGGAACTCGATCATGCTGCCTCATTCCACGCCCGGCGTTCGCCGAACCGGCTTCCAGCCAAACACTGATCGCGCGCCGAGGCAACGAGCACGGGGCGGCGCGTCGTCTCGAAACGCGCGTCAGGCCGCGCTGCTGGCGGAGTCGCCCGTCGCCCGCGCCTCGCCGAGGTGCTCGGCGAGGTAGTCGTGCACGAGGCGCTTCGCCTCGGCCAGGTAGCGGTCGTCGCCGGTCTCGTCGCGTTCGAACGCCCGGCTGATGAGCGCGTCGCCGAGCTCGATCGAGACGCCGAGGCGGAACCGCAGCTCGGGCAGGTCGAGGTCGCCGCCGAACTCCGCCTCGATCAGGCGGGCGAGGCGGTGCGCGAGCTCGGGCTCGACATCGCCCTCGGGGGTCTCGCGACGCGCGGCGTGCACGACGCTGAAGCCGGGCTCGTCGCGGTACATCGCGGCGCACGCGTCGATCGCCATGTCCATGACGTGCCACCAGCTGACGAGGTCGACGCCGACCATGTCGTCGGCGACGCGCTCGCGGTATCGGCGCACCGAGCGCTCACGCAGGGCGTAGAGCACGGCGACGCGGTCGGGGAAGTAGCGGTAGACCGTCCCGATGGAGGCGCCGGCGCGCTCGGCGACCATCTGCGTGGTCAGGCGCTCGAAGCCGGACTCGTCGACGATCTCGGCGGCAGCGTCGAGCAGCGCATCGAGCCGCTGTGTGCTGCGTCGCTGGGTCGGCTCGGTTCGGATCGAGCGTCTCCGGCTCGGATCGGCCCCCAGGATCAGGTCGACATTCGGCACGGAACCTCCTCAGTTGCCCGTCCACTCTACCCGGAGCGGAACGCGTCATCCGACCATTCGCGGCCCGTTTCGCGACGCGATGTCGTCGCATGACAGACTGTGTGGATGCCGGCGAGCTCCCCCCTTCCGGCCGGACAACGCGAGCCACAGGTCCGGCACCGTGCCGCGCGCCTCGAAGACCGAATGCACGACATCCGCGAACGCTGGGCCAGGCGTCGCGGCCATGTGCCGACCGTCGTGCCGTACACGGGCTACGGTTCCACCGAGTGGGTGCGCGTGCTCTGCCGCGTGCTGCTCAGCAGGCCGGTCGATCCGAATGAGACGTCGAAGCGCCGACGCCGCCGGGGCGAACAGGGCATCCGCGGATGGCGCAGCTTCACGAGCGTGCCGGTTCGCGACGCACCGGTGGTGATCGAGATCGGCGGCGAACGCATCGAGGTGCTCGCCGACCGCGGCGGCGTGGTCGACACGAAGGTCGCGGTCTCGCTCGAACCCGGGTGGCACCGGGCGACCCTGCACACCGAGGGGTCGGAGTCGGTCGAGGCGCCGATCTGGATCGTCGGACCCGATGTGCGGTTCGGCATCATCTCCGACGTCGACGACACCGTGATGGTGACCGCGCTCCCCCGCCCGTTCGTGGCATTCTGGAACACCTTCGTGCTCGACGAGCACGCCCGCATCCCGACCCCGGGCATGGCGGTGCTGTTCGAGCGGCTCGTGCGCTCCCACCCCGGCGCGCCGGTCATCTACCTGTCGACGGGAGCCTGGAACGTCGCGCCGACGCTGACCCGATTCCTCTCGCGCAACCTGTATCCCGCCGGGCCGCTGCTGCTGACCGACTGGGGGCCGACGCACGACCGCTGGTTCCGCAGCGGCCGGGAGCACAAGCAGGAGAATCTGCGCCGCCTCGCCGAGGAGTTCCCCGAGGTGCGGTGGCTCCTGATCGGCGACGACGGGCAGCACGACGAAGAGCACTACGAACGGTTCGCGCTCGAACACCCCGATCGGGTCGCCGCGGTCGCGATTCGACGCCTCTCGAAGGGCGAAGCCGTGCTCGCCGGCGGACGCACCAAGGGCGAGCAGCACGCGTCGGGAGTGCCGTGGGTGTCGGCGAGCGACGGTTCGACGATCGCCGACCGCCTCGCCGAGCTCGGCGTGCTCTGAAGCCTCAGGGCTGCCGAGGACTCAGGGCGCCGAAGAATCAGGGTCGCCAGATTCTGGGTCGCCAGATTCTGGGTCGCCGAAGCCCCCGCGGCGTGCGCGTCGTCACGCCGCGACGGCGATGCTGCGATCGCGAGCGAATCGGGCCAGCCCGCGGTTGACCTGCCTGGCCCAGAACGGGCCGCGATAGATGAAGGCCGAGTAGCCCTGCACGAGCGTGGCGCCCGCGTCGAGGCGCTCTTGCACGTCGGCCGCGGTCTCGACACCGCCGACCGACACGACGCACAGCTCGGCGGGCACGTGCGCGCGGATGAGCCGGAGCACCTCGAGCGAACGGGCCGCGAGCGGTGCACCGGAAAGCCCGCCGGCACCGATGGCCTCGATGTCGGATGCCGCGGCGCGAAGCCCCTCGCGAGAGATCGTCGTGTTCGTGGCGATGATGCCGTCGAGCCCGAGGCGGCCCACGAGTTCGCAGATGCGCACGATCTCGGCGTCGTCGAGGTCGGGGGCGATCTTGACGAGCAGCGGTGTGTCGCCGGCGGCGGCCCGTACGGCCTCGAGCAGGGGTGCCAGCGAGTCGATCTCTTGCAGTCCGCGCAGGCCCGGTGTGTTCGGCGAGCTCACATTGACCACGAGGTAGTCGGCGAACGGGGCGAGCACGCGGGCGCTGCGCTCGTAGTCGGCGACGGCGTCCTCGACTGCCGTCACGCGGCTCTTGCCGATGTTGACGCCGAGCACCGGGCGGTCGCGACGGCGCGACAATCGCGAGAGACGGCCGGCCGCGGCATCCGCACCGCCGTTGTTGAACCCCATGCGGTTGACCAGCGCGCGATCGCTCACCAGGCGGAAGAGCCGAGGGCGCGGATTGCCGGGCTGGGCGACCGCCGTGATCGTGCCGACCTCGACGTGTCCGAATCCGAGGTTGCCGAGCCCGCGCACCGCGAAGCCGTCTTTGTCGAAGCCGGCCGCGACGCCGAACGGCGACGGGAACCGCAGGCCGAGCGCCTCGACGGCGAGCGACGGGTCGGGTGCGGTGAACCGCTCGACGAATCTGCCGAAGCCGAGCGTCGGCAGATTCCGGATGACGCGGAACGCGAGATGGTGGGCGTCTTCCGGGTCCATACGGGAGAGGAAAGCGGAGAAGAGAAGTCGATACATCGCGCCTCAGGCTACCCGAGTGGGAGCAGCGGCACCGACGTCACTCGACCGGTCGTGCCGGCAGTCGGCCGTGCTCTTGGCGCAGCTGGTCGATCGCGGACTCGAAGTCGTCGAGCGAGTCGAAGGCCTGGTAGACGCTTGCGAACCGCAGGTATGCCACCTCGTCGAGCTCCCGGAGCGGCGGCAGGATCGCGAGGCCGATGTCGTTCGCCTCGATCTGCGAGGCACCGGTCGAGCGGATCGTCTCTTCGACCTTCTGCGCGAGCACCGCGAGGTCGGAGTCGGTCACCGGGCGACCCTGGCAGGCCTTTCGCACGCCGAGCACGACCTTCTCACGGCTGAACGGTTCGACGACCCCGCTGCGCTTGATGACGACGAGACTCGCGGTCTCGGTCGTCGAGAAGCGGCGCCCGCACTCGGGGCACTGGCGGCGGCGCCGGATCGAGAGCCCGTCGTCGCTCGTACGGGAGTCGATGACGCGGGAATCGGGGTGGCGGCAGAAGGGACAGTACATGGTGCTCCCAGCCTAGCGGCGACCGCCGTGGCGCTCAGCTCGGGCGCTCAGCTCGGGGCTCAGCTCGGGGCTCAGCGCGGGAAACGGGCGGTGACGGCCTCCCCGTGGGCGGGCAGGTCCTCCTCGGTCGAGAGAGCGGCGATGACCGGTGCCACCTCGCGCAGCGCCGCTTCGTCGTAACGCACGACCTGCTGCGGCCGCAGGAAAGTCGACGCCGACAGACCGGAGGCGTGGCGGGCCTGGCCGCCGGTGGGCAGCACGTGGTTCGACCCCGCCGCATAGTCGCCGAGGCTGACCGGCGAGAAGGAGCCCACGAAGATCGCGCCGGCGTTCTCGATGCGGGCCAGCGTGGCATCGGGGTCGCGCACCTGGATCTCGAGGTGCTCGGGGCCGAACGCGTTCGCGAAGTCGGCGGCCTGCTCGAGGTCGTCGACGAGCACGAGCGCCGACTGGGCGCCCTCGATCGCGGCACGCACCCGTGCGCTGTGCTTGGTGCCCGCGACCCTGGCCTCGAGCCGCTCGACGACGCGGGCCGCGAGCTCGGCCGAGTCGGTGACGAGCACGGCGGCGGCCAGTTCGTCGTGCTCGGCCTGGCTCACGAGGTCTGCCGCGACGTAGTCGGCGTCGGCGCCGTCGTCGGCGATGACGAGGATGTCGGTGGGCCCGGCTTCGGCGTCGATGCCCGTGACCGACTGCACGACCCGCTTGGCCGCGGCCACGAACACGTTTCCCGGCCCGGTGACCCGCTGCACGGGCTCGAGGCCGATGTCGTCGACCCCGTACGCGAACGCCCCGATCGCTCCTGCGCCGCCCATCGCGTAGACCTCGGTGATGCCGAGCAGCGCCGCGATGCCCGCGATCGTCGGGTGGATGCGACCGCCGAACTCGGCCTGGGGCGGGGAGGCGAGTGCGATCGACCGCACGCCGGCGACCTGGGCCGGCACGACGTTCATGATCACGCTCGACGGGTAGACCGCCTTGCCGCCCGGCACGTAGAGACCGACGCGGGCGACGGGCTGCCATCGCTGCTCGACGACGGCTCCGGTCGAGAGCTCGGTGGTGCGCGGCGCCGGCACCTGCGCCTCGCTCGCGGCACGCACGCGATCGATCGTCTGCAGCGCCGCCGCACGGATCTCGGGGGTGAGGCCGTCGAGCGCCGCCGCCAGTTCGCCGGCCGGCACGCGCACCGCAGCCGGGCGCACGCCGTCGAAACGTTCGGCCTGGTCGAGCAGGGCGGTCTCGCCGTGCTCGCGCACCTCGTCGACGATCGCGCGGGCGGCGTCGAGCGCGGCCGAGACGTCGGTCGCCGCGCGGGGCACGAGGGCGAGCAGCCCGGCGGTCGTCGGTCGGGTGCCACGAAGGTCGATGGTGCGCAACATTTGGTTCCAGCCTATCGAGATGCTGTGGCGCGCACGCTTGCCCGTCACACGAGGCAGTTCGGGCCGAGCAGGCTCTTCAGCTCGCCGTAGAAGTCGGCGGTCACGCGCACCGGGTAGGTTCCGACCTCGAAGACGCGACCGACGCGGCCCTTCGTCAGCGTGATCCGAACCTCGGTCTCCCCGCGATGACGCACGAGCACGTCTCGCAGCGCCTCGGTCGTCTCCTGCGTCGCCCGCTGATCGGGCAGCGTGATCTTCACGACGCCCGAGTCCTCGTCTTGGCCGAGCTCGGGCGTGAACACGCTGTAGGCGTGCAGGTTCATGCCGTCGTCGCGCAGGCTGACCCGCCCGCGCACGACCACGATCGAGTCGGCCTGCAAGCCGGGCGCGAACTCCTGGTAGGCCTTGCCCATGAACATCACGGTGATCTCGCCCGAGAAGTCTTCGACCGTGATCATGCCGTACTGGTTGCCCGAGGCCTTCGCGATGCGGTGCTGCACGCTCGTGACGAGACCCGCGACCGTGACGGTGTCGGCATCCTGGGTCGAATCCGAGGTGGTGAGATCGAGGATGGACGTCGACGCATGCTTCGCGAGCGGCGCCTCGAGTCCGTCGAGCGGATGCTCCGACACGTACAGCCCGAGCATCTCTCGTTCGAAGGCCAGCTTCTGCTTCTTCGGCCACTCGGGGCGCTCGGGCACGAGCGACGGCGCGGCATCCCGCTCTGCGTCGTCGAAGAGGCTGTCGAAGTCGAAGCCGAAGTCGCCCACCTCTTCGGCCCGCTTCTCTTTCACCACCGACTCGACCGATCCCTCGTGGATCTCGACGAGCGAGCGACGCGTGTGCCCGAGCGAGTCGAACGCGCCCGCCTTCACGAGCGACTCGACCGTGCGCTTGTTCGCCACCGGCAGCGGCGACTTCTTCAGGAAGTCGTGGAACGACTCGAACCGGCCCTTCGACTCGCGAGCGCCACGGATCGCGTCGACCACGTTGAACCCGACGTTGCGCACGGCGCCGAGCCCGAAGCGGATGTCTTCGCCGACGGCGGCGAAGTAGCCGATCGACTCGTTGACGTCGGGCGGCAGCACCCTGATGCCCATGCGACGGCACTCGTTCAGATAGAGCGCGAGCTTGTCACGCGCATCGCCGACGCTCGTGAGCAGCGCGGCCATGTACTCGGCCGGGTAGTGCGCCTTCAGGTAGGCGGTCCAGTAGCTGAGCACGCCGTAGGCGGCCGAGTGCGCCTTGTTGAACGCGTAGTCCGAGAAGGGGAGCAGGATCTCCCAGAGCTTCTGGATCGCGGCATCCGAATAGCCGTTGGCCTTCATGCCTCCTGAGAAGCCCTCGTACTGCTTGTCGAGCTCGGACTTCTTCTTCTTGCCCATCGCGCGGCGCAGGATGTCGGCCTGACCGAGCGAGAACCCGGCGACCTTCTGCGCGATCGCCATGACCTGCTCCTGATAGATGATCAGGCCGTAGCTCGTGTCGAGGATCTCGCGGAGCGACTCCTCGAACTCGGGGTGGATCGGGGTGATCTCCTGCAGGCCGTTCTTGCGCAGTGCGTAGTTGATGTGCGAGTTCGCGCCCATGGGGCCGGGGCGGTAGAGCGCGATGACGGCCGAGATGTCTTCGAAGTTGTCGGGCTTCATCTGACGCAGGAGCGACCGCATCGGCCCGCCGTCGAGCTGGAAGACGCCGAGCGTGTCGCCCCGCGAGAGCAGGTCGTAGGCGCCCTGGTCGTCGAGGGCGAGGTCTTCGAGCACCGGCCGATGCCCGCGGTTGGCCTCGATGTTGTCGAGGGCGTCGTCGATGATCGTGAGGTTGCGCAGCCCCAGGAAGTCCATCTTGATGAGGCCGAGCGACTCGCACGCCGGGTAGTCGAACTGCGTGACGATCTGACCGTCTTGCTCGCGCTTCATGATCGGGATGATGTCGATCAGCGGATCGCTCGACATGATCACGCCCGCGGCGTGCACGCCCCACTGGCGCTTCAGGTTCTCGAGGCCGAGCGCCGTGTCGAAGACGGTCTTCGCCTCGGCATCGGTCTCGACGATGGCCCGGATGTCGGAGGCCTCTTTGTATCGTGGATGCTTCGTGTCGAAGATGCCCGTGAGGGGGATGTCTTTGCCCATCACCGCAGGCGGCATCGCCTTCGTGAGCTTCTCGCCCATCGAGAAGGGGAAGCCGAGCACGCGGCCCGAGTCTTTCAACGCCTGCTTCGCCTTGATCGTGCCGTAGGTGACGATCTGGGCGACGCGCTCGTCGCCGTACTTCTCGGTGACGTACCTGATGACCTCGCCGCGGCGCCGCTCGTCGAAGTCGACGTCGAAGTCGGGCATCGAGACGCGGTCGGGGTTCAGGAACCGCTCGAAGATGAGCCCGTGCTGCAGCGGGTCGAGATCGGTGATGCGCATGGCGTACGCGGCCATGGAACCGGCACCGGACCCACGGCCCGGCCCCACGCGGATGCCGTTGTTCTTCGACCAGTTGATGAAGTCGGCGACGACGAGGAAGTAGCCGGGGAAGCCCATCTGCAGGATGACGCCGACCTCGTAGTCGGCCTGCTTGCGCACCTCGGCCGGGATGCCGTTCGGGTAGCGCACCTCGAGGCCGCGGTCGACCTCTTTCACGAACCAGGTGTCTTCGCTCTCGCCCTCGGGCACCGGGAACCGCGGCATGTAGTTGGCGTTCGTGTTGAACTTCACGTCGGCGCGCTCGGCGATCAGCAGGGTGTTGTCGCAGGCCTCTGGATAGTCGCGGAAGACGTGCCGCATCTCGGCCGCGGTCTTCAGGTAGAACTCGTCGGCGTCGAACTTGAAGCGGTTGGGGTCGTCGAGCGTCGAACCCGACTGCACGCAGAGCAGCGCAGCATGGCTCTTCGCATCGGCCGCGTGCGTGTAGTGCAGGTCGTTCGTGGCGACGAGCGGCAGATCGAGGTCTTTCGCGAGCCGGTGCAGGTCTTCCATGATGCGGCGCTCGATGCCGAGGCCGTGGTCCATGATCTCGGCGAAGTAGTTCTCTTTGCCGAAGATGTCGCGGAAGTCGGACGCGGCCTTGACGGCCTCGTCGTACTGCCCGAGGCGCAGACGCGTCTGCACCTCGCCCGAGGGGCAGCCGGTCGTCGCGATGAGGCCCTTCGAATACATCGAGAGCAGCTCGCGGTCCATGCGGGGCTTGAAGTAGTAGCCCTCGATCGAGGCGCGGCTCGAGAGACGGAAGAGGTTGTGCATGCCCTCGGTCGTCTCCGAGAGCAGGGTCATGTGCGTGTAGGCGCCAGAACCCGAGACGTCGTCGCCGCCGCCGTTGCCCCACCGCACGCGGGTCTTGTCGCCCCGCGCCGTACCCGGCGTGATGTAGGCCTCGGTGCCGATGATGGGCTTGATGCCGGCGTCGGTCGCCTGCTTCCAGAAGTCGTAGGCACCGAACACGTTGCCGTGGTCGGTGATCGCGACGGCGGGCATGCCCTCGCCTTTCGCAGCCTGGATGAGCTCCCCCACCCTCGCTGCGCCGTCGAGCATCGAGTACTCGCTGTGCACGTGCAGATGGACGAAGGAATCGGTGGCCACTGGGCTCCTCATCGGGGTGTTGCGAGTGTGTTCCGGGGGTCTTCGGAAAGTCTACGGCGACCGGACGACGCCCGGCCCCGAGGCACGCGATCGGCCTGTTTCAGTCGCCGCGCAGCACGCCGAGCGCGTGCGCGAGATCGGCCGGGTACTCCGACACGAAGGTCGTCCATTCGCCGTCGCCCGGGTGGGTGAACGCGAGCTGCTTGGCGTGCAGCCACTGGCGTTCGAGGCCGAGCTTCGCCGAGAGCGTCGGATCGGCGCCGTACATCGAGTCGCCGGCGCACGGGTGCCGCTGCGCGGCCATGTGTACGCGGATCTGGTGGGTGCGGCCGGTTTCGAGGTGCACTTCGAGCAGCGACGCGTAGGGGAACGCCTCGATGGTCTCGTAGTGGGTGACGGCGTGCTTGCCCTCGGCCGTGACCGCGAACTTCCACTCCGATCGGGGATGGCGCCCCACAGGCGCGTCGATCGTGCCCGCGAGCGGGTCGGGGTGGCCCTGCACGACCGTGTGGTAGATCTTCTCGACCTCGCGGTCGTGGAACTGGCGCTTGAGCTCGGTGTAGGCGCGCTCCGACTTGGCGACGACCATGAGGCCGCTCGTGCCCGCATCGAGCCGGTGCACGACGCCCTGGCGTTCGGATGCCCCCGAAGTGGAGATGCGGAAGCCGGCGGCAGCGAGCGCCCCGACGACGGTCGGGCCGTTCCAGCCGACCGACGGGTGGGCGGCGACGCCGGCCGGCTTGTCGACGACCACGAGGTCGTCGTCGTCGTGGATGATGCCGAGGTCGGGCACCGCGATCGGATCGATCGCGAGGCCGCGGGGTTCCTCCCAGCTCACCTCGAGCCAGGCGCCGGCACGCAGTCGGTCGGACTTGTCGACGGGTGCGCCGTCGAGCGACACGCCCCCGGCGGAGGCGATGTCGGCCGCGAGTGTCCGTGAGAAGCCGAGCAGCTTCGCGAGGCCCGCGTCGACGCGCGAACCCTCGAGCCCGTCGGGAACGGGGAACGAACGGTGCTCCATCAGGCGCCGGTGACGGCTTCTCGAAGCGGGGCGTCGCCCTCGGCCGAGGCGGCCGCCGGCGCTTCGTTCGGCCCGGTGACGTCGGATCCGCTCTTCGCCGCACGCACTTCGCGCGAACCGTCGAGGCCGACGCCGCGGATGGTGAGGATCATGAAGAGCACCATGCTCGAGACGATCGCGATGTCGGCGATGTTGTAGATCGCGGGGATGAGCCAGGGCGTCGAGATGAAGTCGACGACGTGGCCGAGGCCGAACGACGGCTCACGGAAGAGCCGGTCGGTCAGATTGCCGAGCACGCCGCCGAGCAGCAGGCCGAAGACCACGGCCCACGCGATCGAGCGGATGCGCCGTGCGAACCACACGATGAAGGTGATGACGCCCGCCGCGAGGATCGTGAAGATCCACGTCATGCCGCTGGCGAGCGAGAACGCCGCGCCGGGGTTGCGCACGAACTGCCACTGCAGCAGCGACCCGAGCACCGGCACGATCTCGCCCTCGGTCAGATTGCCGACGACGAGGAGCTTGCTCGACTGGTCGAGGCCGTACGCCGCGAGTGCGGCGCCGGCCACGACCAGGAGGGCGGTGGTGGAGCCGACCTTCGCGGCCCGCTCAGCCTCCAAAGCCCTGGAACGTCGGAGCGGGCTGCTCAGCGGGCAGGCCCGATGCGCCGACGGGCGAGGAGAAGCCCTGGTTGCCGGCCACCTGCACGGGAGCGGCGGTGTCGAGCTCGCGCAGCTGGCCCTCGATGTAGTTCTTGAGCTTCGCGCGGTAGTCGCGCTCGAACACGCGGAGTTCGTCGACGCGCTTCTCGAGTGCGACACGCTCCTGGTCGAGCACGCCGATCTGGGCGCGCTGCTTGGCCTCTGCCTCGGCGACGACCCGTGCCGCGGTGGCGTGGCCCTCGGCGATGAGCGCATCGCGCTTCTCGACGCCCTCGCGGACGTGCTCTTCGTGCAGTCGACGCGCGAGCTGCAGCAGGTTGGTCGTGCTGGCCTGCTCATCGAAGTCGGACTGCTGCGAGACGGGCTGCTGCATCGGCACCGCGACCGTGGGCGGCGGAGCCGCAGGCTCGGTGTAGACCGCGGCAGCTGCCGGCGCAGCGGCGGCGGGAGCCTTGGCGGCCTCCGCAGCACGGGCCTCGGCCGCGGACAGCCGCTGACGCAGCTCTTCGTTCTCCCCGTTCAGTCGGCGAAGCTCCACCACGACCTCGTCGAGGAAGTCGTCGACCTCGTCTTGGTCGTAGCCCTCGCGGAATTTCGTCGCTTGGAAGCGCTTGTTGACCACATCTTCCGGAGTTAGCGCCATGGCTGTCCACCCTCAAATCTGTCGAACTCGTTCGATCACGTTCAGCTAACGGTAGCAAAGACATCCTCGGAGTCGTGAGTGCCGTTCGTCACGACCTCGACCCTTGCAGCAGATCGTCAGCCTGGCACGGACGCCGCCTGCTGCAGAAACGACACCACGGTCATCGCGACGATCACGACGAGCATGGCCAGGCTCCACCCCAGATCCAATGCGATCTGGCCGATGCGTATCGGCGGTACGAGCCGTCGGAAGAAGCGCACGGGCGGATCAGTGAGGCTGTAGACGGCCTCGACGACCACGAGCCAGGCGCCGGTGGGGCGCCACGACCGATTGAAGGTCCGCACGAGATCCAGCACGAACCGCCCCCACATCACGAAGAAGTAGATGAGCAGCAGGAAGTAGAGGATGTTCCAGACGACGAGCAGCGCACCCACGGCGGGCTACGCGTGCGTGAAGAACGACGCGTCCACGTCGCCTTCGCTCTCGCCGGTCTCCCCCGAGACGACCACGTGGGCGGGCGAGAGCAGGAAGACCTTGCTCGTCACCCGCTCGATCTTGCCGTAGAGGCCCTGCGAGAGGCCGCTCGCGAAGTCGATGAGACGCCGCGCGTCGGCATCCGACATCTGCGAGAGGTTGATGATCACGGGCACTCCCTCACGGAAGGACTCGGCGATCACCTGCGCGTCACGGTACTGACGCGGGTGGACGGTCAGGATCTCGTTCATCTCCGCCTGCGGTGTGCTCGGTTGGACATGGTTCTTGCGCAGCGGCGTCACCGATGCACCGGTCCTCGGTGCAGGCGCGGCGTTCGCGACCGGGGTCACCGGTGCGGGCGCGTGAGCCTGCGTGGTCTCCTCTTCGAGCTCTTCATCGGCGAGTCCGAGATAGACCATCGTCTTCTTGAGCGGGTTCGACATCGCTGCCTCCGTCTGTGTTCCGTCTCTTCGAGGTTAACCGGCGACCGGCCGATTCCCGGTGATTGCCGTTCCGATTCTCAGGTGTGTCGCACCCTCCATGATCGCGTCGCGAAAATCGTGCGACATCCCCATGGACAGATCGCGTGCGCTCGGGTCGAGTCGCTGCACGAGCTCGGACATCGCACGCACGCGGGCGAACGCCGGTCGTGCGGGTTCGCCGAGCGGCGCGACCGCCATGAGGCCGCGCAGCCGCAGACCGGGGGTCTGCAGCACCTGCGTGACGAGCGCCTCGAGCTCGTCGGGCGCCACGCCGCCGCGGCCGGGGTCGTCAGTGAGGTTCACCTGCACGAAGCAGTCGACGGATGCCTCGTCGGAACGCAGTGCGTCGACGAGCGCCGGCCGGTCGACCGAGTGGATCGCCGAGGCGTACGCGCGCACCTGCCTGGCCTTCTTGCTCTGCAACTGCCCGACGAAGTGCCAGCGCAGCCCGAGTGCCGCGAGCGCTGCGGCCTTCGCCTGCGCCTCCTGGTGGCGGTTCTCGCCGACGTCGCGCACCCCGAGCGCCGCGAGCTGTTCGACGAGCGACGCGGGTTGGAACTTGGTGACGACGATCGTCGTGATCTCGCCCGGGTCACGGCCCGCGCGGCGCGCAGCATCCGTCACCTGAGCGCTCACCTCGGCGAGGCGACCGGCCGGCGAGTCCGCGGCCGGCGCAGTGCCGGGGCCGGAGGCGTCGTTCACTTCAGGAAGTCGGGGATGTCGAGGTCGTCGTCATCTGCGTCGAAGGCCGGGTCGGAGACGATCTGGTCGGCCGTCGCGGTCTCGACCTCGCCCCAGTTCGCCGTCTCGACGAGCTCGTCGATGTCGATCTCGGCGATGACGTCGGCCGCCTCGCCGGAGATCGCACCGCCGCCGACGGAGGCGCCGACCGCGGCGCCGACGGCAGCGGGCACGAAATTCGTGCGCCGCGCCTCGACGGGCTTCGAGTTCGGCTCGCCGCCGTCGAATCCGGCGGCGATGACGGTCACGCGCACCTCGTCGCCCAGCGTGTCGTCGATGACGGCGCCGAAGATGATGTTCGCCTCGGGGTGCACCGCCTCCTGCACCAGGCGAGCGGCGTCGTTGATCTCGAAGATGCCGAGGTTCGACCCGCCCTGGATCGAGAGCAGCACGCCGTGCGCGCCGTCGATCGACGCCTCGAGCAGCGGGCTCGCCACGGCGAGCTCTGCGGCCTTGATGGCGCGATCGGCCCCCCGTGAGGAGCCGATGCCCATGAGCGCGGACCCGGCGCCCTGCATGACGGACTTGACGTCGGCGAAGTCGAGGTTGATGAGACCGGGCGTCGTGATGAGGTCGGTGATGCCCTGCACACCGGCGAGCAGCACCTGGTCGGCCGTGGCGAAGGCCTCGAGCATCGAGATGCCGCGGTCGCTGATCTCGAGCAGGCGGTCGTTCGGCACCACGATGAGGGTGTCGACCTCTTCCTTCAGGCGTGCGACGCCCTGCTCGGCCTGGGTCTGGCGGCGCTTGCCCTCGAACCCGAACGGCTTCGTGACGACACCGATCGTGAGCGCACCGATCGACTTCGCGATGCGAGCGACCACGGGCGCGCCGCCCGTGCCGGTGCCGCCGCCCTCGCCCGCGGTGACGAAGACCATGTCGGCGCCCGCGAGCGCCTCCTCGATCTCCTCCGCGTGGTCTTCGGCCGCGCGGCGGCCGACCTCGGGGTCTGCACCCGCGCCGAGGCCGCGAGTGAGATCGCGCCCCACGTCGAGTTTCACGTCGGCGTCCGACATGAGCAGTGCCTGCGCGTCGGTGTTGATCGCGATGAACTCGACTCCGCGGAGCCCGAGTTCGATCATGCGGTTGACGGCGTTGACACCGCCGCCGCCGATGCCGACGACCTTGATGACGGCGAGGTAGTTCTGGTTTGTCGACATGACCGGCCTTCCGTGCGAACTCTGAACCCTGAACCTCTAGTCGAAGGTTAAAGTTTTGCTGAGTATGCAATTCCTGAGATGACGGTATGCGCACCGCACGGTCTGCGGCGCAAGGCGCTCCCGCGTGTCGCGAACCGCCCGGCGGATCGACTCAGGTTCGGGGCGATTCGAGGTGCTTCGATGTGATTCGGCGGGCGGCGGCCCGATCATCGGGTCACAGCGCTCGACGGCGACGACACGTCGTATTCGCCGACGGTGTCGGGCGGCGCCGCGACCATGAGCCGGGCGAGCACCGCCGCCTTCGTCTCCGACTCCTCGGCACTGCCCCACACCACCGTCGCACCGCTCGAGAGTTCGAGGCGCACGTCGTCGGCGGTCGCCGCGGAGGCCCCGACGAGTTGGCCGCGCACCTCGGGCGGCAGACTTCTGATCACCGCGGCCGCCGCACGGAACCCCTCGCCGGCGACACCGCCCTCGGCGACGATGAGCGGCTGGCCGTCGGGCACCTCGTCGGGCCGATCGATCACGACGCCCGCGGCATCGACGAGTTCGAGGCCCGAACCCGTGTCGACGACGCCGACCGGCACGCGCTCGACGATGCGCACGACGAGCGTGCCGGGCGGGATCGTCTCGGTCGAGTAGGTCTCGATGAGCGGGAACTTCGAGAGTGCGGCGAGCACGTCGGCGCTCGCGATGAGCGGCAGCGGGGTGCCGAGCTGATCTGCGAACGCCGCCTGCACCTGGGCCGCCGGGATGCGCGCGGCCCCCTCGACCCGAACCTCTCGCAGGGCCATGAGCGGCGAGTACGCGCCGACCCCGACGACGGCCACGAGGGCGACGATCGAACCGAGCACGACCGACCATGCGATGCGGCGGCGTCGCGAGCGCTTCGTGAACCGACGCACCTCCTGCCGCTCGTACTTGCGCCGCTCGCGGCCCGCGGCGGCCAACTCGCGCTTCGCGGCCCGCGCCGACTTCGGCGTCGGGTCCGCGCCCGGCGCGCCGTGGGTCGCCGACGCGCCCTGGGTCGCCGGCGCACCCGGGGTCGCCGACGCGCCCGGGGTCGTGGAGGGCGCAGCCGATGCCGATGGCGCGGCGGTCACGATCGCGATCGGCTCTGTCGAGACGTCGTCGGCACGAGTGCCGCGGGGCGTGCCCCGTGGCGCCGCGAGCGGTGCTGCAGGCCGCGCCACGGGTCGCGCTCCGGGAGTCGCCGCGCCCTGCGGGTCACGATCCCCCGCACGCGGCTCCGCTCGGTTCGGCTCGCGGGCCGTCTCTCGCGGCGCTGCGCGCGGCGGCCGCGCGACCGGCGCATCGAACCCCTGTGGCCGTTTCACGCAGGCTCCGGCGTCATCCGCGCTCGCGCTCGAGCGAACCGAGCAACTGGGGCACGATGCGGTAGACGTCGCCGCAGCCGAGCGTGATCACGAAGTCGCCCTCGCGCGCGATGCTCGCGGTGTAGTCGGCGGCCTGCTGCCAATCGGGCACGTAGGCGACGTGGGAGGCGTCGGCGAAGCGCTCGCTCACGAGCGCTCCCGTCACACCCGGCACGGGGTCTTCGCGCGCACCGTAGACGTCGAGCACGACCGTCTCGTCGGCGTACTGCTCGAGCACCTCGGCGAACTCCTTCGCGAAGGTCTGCGTGCGGCTGTAGGTGTGCGGCTGGTGCACCGCGATGATGCGGCCCTCGCCCACGACGGTGCGCGCGGCGGCCAGCGCGGCCGCGACCTCGGTCGGATGGTGGGCGTAGTCGTCGTAGACGCTCACGCCGCCGACCGTGCCGTGCAGTTCGAAGCGGCGGCCGGTGCCGGCGAAGCGGGCGATGCCGGCCAGGGATGCCGCGGGGTCGAAGCCGAGGCCGACGAGCACCGCGAACGCCCCCGCCGCGTTGATCGCATTGTGCAGCCCGGGGATCCGGAGGGTCGCCCGGTAGGTCTCGCCGGCGTAGTCGACGGCGAATGCGACGGGGCCGTCGGTCTCGACGGAGTGCACCCGCACCGTGGCATCCGCCGCCTGACCGAAGGTGACCACGCGCTCGTGCGAGAGCTTCTCGGTGACCCGCTTCGCGCCGGCGTCGTCGGCGGAGACGACGACGAGCTCGCGCGCCCCGTCGCCGAACGCCACGAAGGCCTGCTCGAAGGCCTCGCGCGAACCGTAGTGGTCGAGGTGGTCGGGGTCGACGTTCGTGATGAGCGCGACCGAGGTGTCGTAGAGCAGGAACGAGCCGTCGGACTCGTCGGCCTCGACGACGAACAGTCCGCCGTCGCCGGCCGCCGACGAGACGTCGAGTCCCTCGATGACGCCGCCGTTGACGAAGCTCGGGTCTTCGCCGAGGGCCAGCAGGCCCGTGACGATCATGCCGGTCGACGTCGTCTTGCCGTGGGCTCCCGCGACCGAGACGAGGCGACGACCGGCGATGAGCGCGGCGAGGGCGAGCGAGCGGTGCAGCACCGGCAGGCCGCGTTCGAGGGCGAGGCGGTACTCGGGGTTGTCCTCCCAGAGGGCGCCCGTCACGACCACGGTGTCGATGTCGTCGCCGAGGTTCGCGGCGTCGTGGCCGATCGCGATCTCGGCGCCGAGTTCGCGGAGGGCGGCGATGTTGGCGGAATCGCGCACGTCGGATCCGGTGACGCGGTGCCCGTCGCCGAGCATGAGGCGGGCGATGCCGCTCATGCCGGATCCCCCGATGCCGACGAAGTGCACGGCGCCGAGTTCGGCGGGGATCTGGGCTTGGAGGTCGGGCTTGATCGTCACGGTGCTGCGATTCTTCCTGGCTGCGGTCGAGTGCTTGCGGTCGAGTGCTTGCGGATGCGGGACGCCGATGCGTCTGGATTTCGAGCGAGCGGATGCCGCGGCATCCGCTCACTCCACGTTACGCGCCTTGCGGGCCGTCGTCGGCTGCCCCGCCGAGCGCCCCGTCGGGCGCGGCGCCGAGCGCCTCGTCGACGAGGGCGACCATGCGGTCGGTGCCGTCGCGGAATCCGACGGAGGCGGCAGCGGCCGCCATCGTGCGCAGGCGATCGGCGTCGGCGAGCATCGGTAGCAGGGTGGCCTCGACCCACGACGGCACGAAGTCGGCGTCGTCGACGAGCACCGCTCCCCCGGCTGCGACGACGCCCGCCGCGTTGAAGCGCTGCTCGCCGTTGCCGACCGGGTACGGCACGAAGACCGCGGGGATGCCGAGCGCCGAGAGCTCGCAGACCGTCGCCGCCCCGGCGCGCGAGACCGCCGCATCGGCGACGGCGAGGGCGAGGTCCATGCGGTCGGCGTACTCGACCATGCGGTAGTCGGCGATGCGGGGGTCGGCGACCTCGGATCTCGCGCCCGTCACGTGCAGCACCTGCCAGCCCGCCGCGGTCACGGCGGTGGCCGAATCGACCATCGTTCGGTTGATGCGCCGCGCGCCGAGCGAGCCGCCGGTGACGAGCAGCACGGGCCGTGACGGGTCGAGGCCGAAGTGCGCGGCGGATTCAGCTCGCAAGCCGGCCGGATCGAGCGTCTCGATCTCGCGACGCAGCGGCATGCCGACGAGACGAGCGCCCGGCAGCGGCGTGCCCTCGAAGGCGACGCCGACCGTCGCCGCGAAGCGAGCGCCGAGGCGGTTCGCAAGACCGGGGCGCGCATTGGCCTCGTGAATCGCGACCGGGATGCCGGCGCGACGGGCGGCGAGGTAGGCCGGCGTCGAGACGTAGCCGCCGAACCCCACGACGACGTCGACGCCGCGCTCGTCGATGATGCGGCGCACCTCGGCGATCGAAGCGCGGAAGCGGGCGGGGAACGCCACGGCTGCGCGGTTCGGCCGCCGCGGGAACGGCACCTTCGCGATCGTCAGGAGTTCGTAGCCGCGAGCCGGCACGAGCCGCGCCTCGAGGCCCTCGGCGGTGCCGAGCACGAGCACGGTCGCCTCGGGGTCGCGTTCGCGCAACCGGTCGGCGACGGCGAGCAACGGGTTGACGTGGCCGGCGGTGCCACCGCCGGCGAGCAGGTAGGTGGTCATCGCACGGCCCGCGTGGTCGCGGCGCGACCGCTCTTGCGCGCCGCCGCGCGTGCCGCGGCCCGCGCTGGGGCCTCTGGGTCGCGCGCGACCGACAAGACGATGCCGATCGCGAAGAGGGTCGTGAGCAGCGCCGTGCCGCCCGCGGAGACGAGCGGCAGGGGAACGCCGAGAACAGGGAAGACACCGAGCACGACACCGATATTGACACACGCCTGACCGACGATCCACACGAGCACCGATGCGGTGGCCGCACGGGCGAACGGCGTGCGCGCACCGCGAAGCACCCGCCCGAGCGCCACGGCGAGCACGACGAACATCGCGATCACGACGATCGCCCCGATCAGGCCGAGCTCTTCGCCGATGATCGCGAAGATGAAGTCGTTGTCGGCTGCCGGCAGCCACGACCACTTCGCCGCCGAATTGCCGAGACCGACGCCGAAGACCCCGCCGTTGGCCAGCGCGAACGAGCCGTGCTGGATCTGCCAGCAGTCGCTGATGGCGTCGCCCGTGCCGCCGCTCTCGCAATTGGCGTCGAGGAACGAGGTGATGCGCCGCATGCGGTTGTCGCTCGAGACCGCCACGAGCACGAAGATCACGACGGCGGCGAAGATCGGCGGCAGCAGCAGCCGCAGCCTGACGCCGATGAGGAAGAGCGCGCCGAGCAGCATGGCGCCCATGATCATGACCGTGCCGAGGTCGCCGCCGAGCAGCACCAGCCCGATCGCGCCGCCGCCGACGAGCACGATCGGCAGGATGCCGTGCACGAAATCGCCGAGCAGCGCCTCTTTCTTCGTGACGATGAGGCCGAGCCACATGACGAGGGCGACCTTGATGAGCTCGGAGGGCTGGAACTGCATGGGTCCGAGCTGGATCCAGTTCGTGTTGCCGCCGACCTCGATGCCGAGCGGCGTCGCGACCACGAGCAGCTGCAGGGCGCACGAGACGATGAGGGTCGGCCAGGCGAGCCGCATCCAGAACTTCTCGGGCATGCGGCTCGCGATGAGCATGATCGGGATGCCGAAGACGGCGAACATGCCCTGACGCAGCGCTTGCGCGAAGAAGCTCTCGTCTTCGAGGTGCGACTGCACGACGGAGGCGGAGAGCACCATGACGAGTCCGAAGACGACGAGGAAGAGCGTCGTGCCGAGCAGCAGGAAGTAGTCGGCCGACTCGACCCGGAAGACCCGGCCGAGTTTGATACGGGCTGCCGAGACCCCCGGGCGGTCAGGCTCCGGGGAGCGGCTCGCGCGGGGCGGAGTCGCCATCCGCCTCACCCCCCAGCATCGAACCGACCGCAGTGTGGAACCGCCGTCCGCGATCGCCGTAGTCGGCGAACTGGTCCATCGACGCCGCAGCGGGCGCGAGCAGAACGGTGTCGCCCTCCTCGGCGACCGCCGCGGCCAGCGCGACCGCGTCGGGCATCACCGTCTCAGTGTCATCCGTCACGACTTCGAAGAGCGGCAACTCGGGGGCGTGTCGGCGGAACGCGGCGACGAGCGCGGCACGATCGAGGCCGATCACGATCGCGGCCCGCAGCCGCGGAACATGCGCCGCCACGAGTGCGTCGGCGTCGACCCCCTTCAAGAGGCCGCCCACGATCCAGACGACCTTGCCGAACGAGCGCAGCGACGCCTCGGCCGCGTGCGGATTGGTCGCCTTCGAGTCGTCGACCCAGCGGATGCCGCCGGAGACCGCCACCGTCTCGATGCGGTGCGCGTCGAGCCGGAACTCGCCGAGCGCGTCGTGGATCACGCCGACCGGAACCCCGAACGAACGGGTCAGGGCCGACGCGGCGAGGATGTTGGCGACGACGTGCGGCACGGCGAGGCCGCGCGGTTCGAGTTCGTCGAGCGTCGTGATCTCGAGCGCCGCCGAACGACGGTCGTCGAGGAAGGCGCGATCGCACAGGATGCCGTCGACGACCCCGAAGTCGCTCGGCCCCGGCACGTCGAGGCCGAAACCGATGGCGCGGGCGCCCTCTTCGACCTCGGCGTCTTCGACCATGCGGCGGGTGGCGTCGTCGGCGCGGTTGAAGACGCACGCGACCTTCGTGTTCTCGTAGACGGTCGCCTTGGCGGCACGATAGGCCTCGAACGAGCCGTGCCAGTCGAGGTGGTCGTCGGCGACGTTCAGCACGGTGCTCGCCCACGGGTGCAGGGCGCCGGGCCCCGAAGTCGGCAGGTGGTGCAGTTGGTAGCTCGAGAGCTCGACGACGAGCACGTCGAACCCGCCCGGATCGCGCACGGCGTCGAGCACGGGCACCCCGATGTTGCCGCACGGCGCGGCACGCAGGCCGTTCGCGGCGAGGAAGGTCGCCGCCATCTGCACGGTCGTCGTCTTGCCGTTCGTGCCGGTGACGAGGATCCACTCGGCGGTATTGATCTTGTCGCGCACCCGCCAGGCGAGTTCGATATCGCCCCAGACCGCGATCTTCGAGTCGGCCGCCCACGTGAGCACCGGGTGGTCGGGATGGAACCCGGGCGAGGCCACGATCAGCTCGGGCGCGAAGTCGACGATCTCGACGGGCACGGCGTCGAGTGGATGCCGCAGCAGACCGGCCCCGATGACCTCGAGGATGCGTGCACGGTCGTCGTCGACCTCGGGCGCCGTCACGAGCACGGTCGCGCCGAGCTCGGTCAGGGTGTCGGCGACGGCGAAACCCGTGACCCCGAGCCCCATGACCACGACGCGGAGACCGCGCCAGTCGGCGTGCCAGCTGGTCAGCGTGTCGAGTCGATCGACGGTGGGCGCAGCAGCATCCGTCATCAGCTCTGCAGCCATTCGAAGTAGAAGGCGCCGACGCCGGCGGCGACGAGCAGGCCGCCGATGATCCAGAAGCGCACGACGATCGTGACCTCCGCCCAACCCTTCAACTCGAAGTGATGGTGGATCGGACTCATCAGGAAGATGCGCTTGCCGTGCGTGAGCTTGAAGTACGCGCGCTGCACGATCACCGAGCCCGTCTCGATGACGAACAGGCCGCCGATGAGCAGCAGCAGCAACTCGGTGTGGCTGACGATCGCGAGCGCTGCGAGCGCACCGCCGAGCGCGAGCGAACCCGTGTCGCCCATGTAGATCTTCGCCGGGTTCGTGTTCCACCACAGGAAGCCGATGAGACCGCCGACGATCGCCGTGGCCACGATCGCGATGTCGAGCGGATCGCGAACGTCGTACGAACGGTAGACGTCGCTCGGGTTGAGGTTCTCGCTGAAGCGCGACTGGTTGAACTGCCAGAACCCGATGACCACGAACGAGCCGATCGCGAGGATCGACGCGCCGGTGGCGAGGCCGTCGAGACCGTCCGTCACATTGACGGCGTTCGAGGTGGCGGTCGTGAGCAGGCAGATCCATAGCACGTAGAGGATGACGCCCACGATGGTGCCGAACACCATGAAGTCGAGCGGCAGGTCTCTGATGAACGAGATCTTCGTGTTCGCCGGCGTCACGCCGAAGTCGTTCGGGAACTGCAGCGCGAGCAGCGCGAACACGCCCGCCACGATCACCTGGCCGCTGACCTTCGCCCAACCGCCGAGCCCGAGGCTCTGCTTCTTGCGGGTCTTCAGGAAGTCGTCGATGAACCCGACGGCGCCGAGGCCGACCATCATGAAGAGCACGAGCAGGCCGGAGGCCGTCGGTGGCTCGTTCGAGACGAGGAGCGTCGCGACGAAGTACCCGAAGAGGGTGCCGAGGATGAAGATGATGCCGCCCATCGTGGGCGTGCCGCGCTTGACGTGATGGCTCTGCGGCCCGTCGTCGCGGATGAACTGGCCCCAGCCCAGCCGAACGAACAGCCGGATGAACAGCGGAGTCAGAAACAGCGTGAAGGCGAGCGACAACGCCCCAGCGGTCAGCAGTGCTCTCATGCGAACCACTCCCCAAGTCGGTCGCCGAGGTGGCGGATCATCAGTGCTGCCCCGCCGCTCATGCGAACCATTCTCCCAGTCGGTCGCCCAGCAGGCGGAGACCCGCCGCGTTCGACGATTTCACCAAAACCGTGTCGCCGGGGCGCACGGACGACGTGACGAGGTCGAACGCCTCGTCGGCGGACTCGACGAACGCGGATTCGCCGTCCCACGAGCCCTCGTTGATCGCCGTGATGTGCAGGCGCCGAGCGCCCGCCCCCACCACGACGAGTTGCGAGATGCCGAGCCGAACCGCGAGCAGACCGATGCGATCGTGCTCTTCACCCGAGAACTCGCCGAGCTCGCTCATCTCGCCGAGCACCGCGATCGTGCGGGCCTCGGGGTTCTTCACCTGTGCGAGGGTCTTGAGCGCGGCCGACATCGAGTCGGGGCTCGCGTTGTACGCGTCGTTGATGATCGTGATGCCGTCGCGCCCGCCCATCACCTGCATGCGCCAGCGTTCGGCGAGGGTCACCTGCTCGAGCGCGGCGACGACCGAGGCGAGCGGCACGCCGAGTTCGACGGATGCCGCGATGGCCGCGAGTGCGTTCATCACGTGATGTTCGCCGAGCACCGAGAACCGCACGCGTGCGGACTCGCCACCGGGGATCGTCACGGTGAACTCGGTGCCGCGGGCATGCGCCCGGATGTCGGTGGCGCGAACGTCGGCGGACTCGCCGAAGCCGAACCAGACGACGCGCGCCGCGGTGAGCCCTGCCATGGGCACCACGCGCGGGTCGTCGGCGTTCAGCACCGCGACATCCGTGTCGGTGAGGTCGGTGACCATCTCGGACTTGGCCAGCACCGTCTGCTCGATGCCGCCGAACTCGCCGGCGTGCGCGAGGCCGACCTTCAGCACGATGCCGACGTCGGGCCGGGCCATGCGCACGAGCCGCGCGATCTCGCCGACGCCCGAGGCACCCATCTCGGCGACGAGGAACTCGGTGTCGTTCGTGAGTTCGAGCATCGTGATCGGCGCACCGACCTCGTTGTTGAACGAGGCGCGGGCAGCGACCGTCGGGCCGACCTGCTCGAGCACGGTGCGCAGCAGGTTCTTCGTCGTCGTCTTGCCGTTCGAGCCCGTCACGCCGACGATGCGGAGCCGCCCGAGCGAGCGCACTCGGCGCACGACCTCGGTCGCGAGGGCGCCGAGTGCGTCGACCGAGTCGGCCACGACGATCTGCGGCACGGGCAGGTCGAGCGCGTGCTCGACGATGAGCAGGGCCGCGCCCTGTTCGGCGGCGGCGGGCGCGAAGCGGTGACCGTCGTCGAACTCGCCGCGCTTGGCGACGAAGACGCCGCCGGCCTCGACCTCACGGGAGTCGGTCGTCACGACGCCGTCGACGATCGTGTCGGCGGTGACGGGAGTGCCCTCGAGTCGGAGCGCGCCACCGGCGGCCGAGGCGAGCTCGGCCAGGGTCATGGCGATCATGCGAGCCACCCCGCATCGCGAAGCGCCTGCCGGGAATCGTCTCTGGCGGAGTACGGGATCTTGACGCCCTTCACTTCGTGGTAGTCCTCATGGCCGGGGCCGGCGTAGAGGATCGCGTCGCCGTCGCCCGCGAGGGCGAGCGCGGCGCGGAACGCCTCGCGCGGGTCGGCGATCTCGTGGATCTCGCGGTCGGGCACGGCGTCGCGTGCGCCCGCGATGAGTGCGGCGCGGATCGCCGCCGGGTCCTCCCACCGGGGGTGGAAGTCGGTCACGACGACCACGTCGGCGCCGCGAGCGGCGATCGCGCCCATCTCGGTCCGCTTCGTGGTGTCGCGGTCGCCATCGGCGCCGAAGACCATGACGACGCGGCCGTCGGTGGCGCGGCGGATCGCGCCGAGCGTCTGCAGGAACGCGTCGGGGCTGTGGCCGTAGTCGATGTAGACGACGGGGCCGCGGTCGCCCGAGATGCGCTCGGCCCGGCCTGGGATGTACGCATCGACGCCGCCGTCGCGCTCGAGGGCCTCGGCGATGCGGTCGAGGTCGTACCCGGCCTCGACGAGCATGACGATCGCGAGGGCGGCGTTGGCGGCCATGTACCAGCCGAGCAGCGGTACGCGGCTCTCGATGCTGCGGCCGTCGGGGCCGTCGAGTCGGAACGAGGTGTGGTCGACGCCCTCGTCGAGCACGGTGATGCGCCAGTCGGCGTCGACGCCCTCGATCGAGGTGAGCGTCGTCACCGGGATGCCCGACTCGGCGAGGAGTCGACGGCCCCACTCGGAGTCGACCGTCACCACACCGCGGTGCGCGCGCTCGGGCTGGAACAGCTCGCGCTTGGCTTCGAAGTACTCGCTCATCGACGAGTAGTCGTCGAGGTGGTCGTGCGTGAGGTTCGTGAAGCCCACGACGTCGAAGACGAGCCCGTCGACCCGGTGGCGCGAGAGCGCCTGCGCCGAGACCTCGATGCCGACGGCGCGCACGTCGACCTCGCGCATGCGGGCGAGCAGCGCGTGCAACTCGCTCGCCTCGGGGGTCGTGAGCGAGCTCGTCACGGCTTCGTCGCCGATGCGGCGCTCGGCCGTCGAGGTGAGGCCCGCGGTCACGCCGAGCTGGCGGAGCATGCCGTAGAGCAGGTACACGACGCTCGTCTTGCCGTTGGTGCCCGTGACGGCGAAGAACGTCGCGGGGTTGTCGGCGGTGCCGTGGATCCAGGCCGCGACGTCGCCGAGCGCGGCGCGCGCGTCGTCGGTCACGAGGATCGGCAGCCCCGCGTCGGCGGCACGCTCGGCGCCTGCGGCATCGGTCAGCAGTGCCACGGCGCCCGCCTCGCGGGCGGCCGCGGCGAAATCGGCGCCGTGGGCGTTGCGGCCGGGAACACCGACGTAGAGGTCGCCGGGCTGCACGGTCTTCGAGGAGAGGCCGGCGCCGGTCACCTGGAGACCGTCGATCTCGCCGAGCACGGCGAATCCGAATGCTTCGGCGAGGCCGGGAAGCGATCGAGGACTCGGGTGCTTCGGCCGGAGGGCCGTGAGAGGCGATCCGGTCACGAACCCAACTTTCTCACCAGGTGGCTGGCAGCTCGGGCGCCGGGGCGCCGGATGGAACGGTCCGGTACTTCTTCAACACCTGGCTCATCACCTCTTGGAAGACGGGAGCGGATGCGGCGGACGAATTCATCTTAACGGGATTCATGATGCTCACCGAAACGACGAACTGCGGATCGTCGGCCGGGGCGAAACCCGAGACCGAGACGAGGTATCCGTGCTGGTAGCCGCCGTTGCCGTCGGGCACCTGGGCGGTGCCCGTCTTCGCAGCGACCCGATAGCCCGGGATGTTCCACTCGTCCGAGAGCCAGGCGTCCTCGTAGACGCGCTCGAGCATCTGACTCGTCTCGCTCGCCGCTTCGGCCGAGACCACCCGTTCGCCCTGCGACGGCGGCGTGGTCGCGACGCCGTGCTCATCGACGCAGCCGTCGACGAGGGTCACTGGCATGCGCACGCCGCCGTTGGCGATGGTCTGGTACACGCTCGCGATCTGCACGGCCGTCGTCGTGAGCCCCTGACCGAACATCGTCGCGTACTTCGTCTGGTTGTCCCAGTCGTCGGGGTCGCCGTGCAGGTCGCCGCTCGCCTCGACCGGAAACCCGACCTCGGTCTCGTGGCCGAGGCCGAACTTCACCATGTCGTCGTAGCGGGCCCGGTCGGTCATGAGTTCGCCGAACTGGGCGATGCCGGTGTTCGAGGATTCGATCAGCACACCGGTCAGCGTGAGGTTCAGGTCGTCGTGCGGCGAGCTGTCTCGGAACTTGGCCCCGTTCGGCGGGTAGTACCAGTACGGCGCGACGACCTGGCTGAATGGGTCGGCCAGGCCGGCGTTGATGACGGATGCCGCGGTGAGAGCCTTGAATGTCGACCCGGGCTCGAACGGCGCCGTGAACGAGCGCGATCCTCGATCCTCCGCGTTGATCGCCGACGGATCGTTGGGGTCGACGGTCGGCACGTCGGCGACCGCGAGCAGCCGGCCGGTCTTGGCCTCCATGACGGTGACGGTCGCCCACTCGGCGCCGGTCTCCTGCACCCGTTGCTCGGCGATGCGCTGCACCGCCCACTGCAGGTCGGTGTCGATCGTGAGCTTCAAGGTGCCGCCGTCGCGCGCCTGTTTGTGCACGATCTCGGTACCGGGGATCCGCACCCAGTCCTGCAGGCTGTGCAGGTAGCTGACCTTGCCGTCCTCGCTCGCGAGGCACTGGTCTTCAGAGAGCTCGAGGCCCTGCACCGGCTCGCCGTCGGGGTCGACCCAGCCCACGAGGTTGCCCGCGACCGCGCCGTTCGGATAGCGGCGGCTCGGGTGCCGGTAGGGCTCGACCCATGGGATGTCGAGCGCCTTGACGGCCTCGTAGGTCTCGGTGTCGACGAGCTTGGCCACGTAGGCGAAATCGGAGGTCGGGTCGTCGGCGAGGGCCGCCGTGATGATGCCCTGCACCTGATCGCCCGTGAGGCCGACGACGGCGCCGAGCTCGGCCGCGATCTGTTCGAGCGGCACGTCGACCATCTTCGTCTTCGCGGGGTCGTCGGGGTCGGGCTCCTCGCGCGAGACCGGCCCTTTCGACGCCTGCTTCGGCGAGAGCGCGATGTCGTACCGCATGACGCTGTCGGCGAGCACCTTGCCGTTCACGTCGACGATGTCACCGCGCGCGCCGTACACCGTGACCGGCTCGGATCGCGCCTCTTGCGCCTGTTCGTTCAGTTCGGAGGCGCGCACGATCTGGATGTCGACGAGCCGCACGACGAAGACGCCCACGAGAGCCGCCAGCACGGCCGCCGAGAGCAGGATCCGTCGCATCGGGTGGCGGCTGGTGCGATTCATCCGATTCATCCGGGACTTCCTTGCAGGGGTCGAGCGTTCAGTGCGTGGCGGGTGTCGGCAGTCCGCCGTCGGCGGGCGGCACCGAGACTGCCGCGGGAGTCTCGGGCGGTGCGTCGCCCGTCTGCACGGGCATGCCCCCGGTCGGAGTCTGCCCCGCCTGTGTCGCCGCATCGGGCGGCACGCCGTCGATCAGCGCATTCGGGACGAGCGGTGCAGACGTCGCGGCACCGCCCACCGCCGCCGTCGGCTGGCCGACGACGGCACCGTCGGAGAGCCGAAGCAGCACCGGGTTCGAGTTCGGCACCATGCCGAGACCCTCGGCCCTCGCGGCGAGGTACTGGGGCGACTGCACGCGGTCGACGTCTTCCGAGAGCTTCTGCTCGTCGCGCGCGAGCGTCGCCTGCTGCATCTGCAGCGCGTCGATCTCGTAGGCACCCTGGGTGACGGCGATCGAGAGCAGCAGTTGCGCGACGATGATGACCGCGACTCCCCCGAGCGCGATGATCGCGTAGCCGAGCCGCGGCTTCGTACGCGTCGCCCGTTCGGGCGCCGGACGCAGGCGGCGCTGCGGGCGCCCTGGGCCGACTCGTCGAGGTGCCGGAAGCGACTGGGCGGGCAGGGCGCTCATGACGGCCTCCGCACTCGCTCGGCGGCACGAAGGCGCACGGGCTTGGCCCGCGGGTTCTCGGCCTGCTCGTCTTCGCTCGCGAGTTCGGCGCCGCGCACGAGGAGCTTGAACTCGGGTCGGTGCTCGGGCAGCTCCATCGGCAGGCCGGCGGGCGCCGTCGAGCTCGACGCCGCGGCGAGCGAGCGCTTGACGATGCGGTCTTCGAGGGACTGGTACGCGAGCACGACGATGCGGCCGCCGACGGCGATCGTCTCGAGGGCGGCGGGCATCGCCCGCTCGAGCACCGAGAGCTCTTCGTTGACCTCGATGCGCAGTGCCTGGAAGACGCGCTTCGCGGGGTGGCCTTGACGCTGCACCGCCACCGGCGTCGCCGCCTGGATCACCGCGACGAGCTCGGCCGAGCGCGTGATCGGCGCCTCGGCCCTCGCTCGCACGATCGCCCGGGCGTACCGGGCGGCGAGCTTCTCCTCGCCGTAGTCGAGGAAGATGCGTCGCAGCTCGTCTTCGCTCTCCTCGGCGATCACGTCGGCCGCCGTTCGCCCGCTCGTGACGTCCATGCGCATGTCGAGCGGAGCATCTTTCGAGTAGGCGAAGCCGCGCTCGGCGCGGTCGAGCTGCAGCGACGAGACGCCGAGGTCGAAGAGCACGCCCTGCACTTCGCGGAAGCCCTCGCCGCGAACCGCCTCGACGATGCCGTCGTAGACCGTGTGCACGAAGCGGGCGCGGTCGCCGAATTTCGCGAGTCGCTCGCGGGCGATGCCGAGCGCGTCGGTGTCGCGGTCGAGGCCGATGACGGTGAGCTTCGGGAACCGCTCGAGGAACGCCGCGGTGTGACCGCCCATGCCGAGGGTCGCGTCGACCATCACGGCGCCGTCGGCCTCGAGGGCCGGCGCGAGCAGTTCGAGCGTGCGCTCGAGCATGACCGGGGTGTGAATGCGTTCGATGTCCATGATTCCGCCTTGCCCTTCGTGGCCTCGGGTTCCGATCCCCATCCGTTCGTCCTGATGCGGGGAAGTGCACCAGGCGCGGCCGGCTGGGAGTCGGAGCCCGAGGACTAGAAGAGTCCGGGGATCACCTCCTCCGCCGTGTCCGCGAAGGCCGCCTCCTGCTCGGCGAGGTAGCTCGCCCACGCCGTCGCGTCCCAGATCTCCACCCGGCTGCCCGTTCCGATCACCGTGAGGTCTCGGTCGAGGCCCGCGTACGCGCGGAGCGTGGCGGGGATGGTGACGCGATGCTGCTTGTCGGGGGTCTCCGCGGAAGCCCCCGAGAGGAAGACGCGCATGTAGTCGCGTGCCTGCTTGCTCGTTACCGGGGCTTGGCGGATCTTGTCGCTCATGCTCTCGAACTCCCGCGCGCTGAACACGTAGATGCAGTGTTCCTGCCCGCGCGTGAGCACGAGACCGCTGGAAAGCTCCTCCCGGAATTTCGCCGGAAGAATGACGCGGCCCTTCTCATCGAGCTTTGGTTCGTAGCTACCGAGGAACACCGCACCACCCCCTTTCCTCCGGCCAGAATCCAGGTGGCCCCACTTTACTCCACTCTCATCCACCGATCAACGACATTTGCTCGAATCAGCGTGTCGCCGGCACCCCATCGCCCATGAACACTGGGATCTGCTGGGGTGGAGCGGAGTGGAGGGATTGTGACGAACCACGGCAAGAGAGAGGGAATCCAGGCATTCAACGAAGCGGATGCCGCGTGCTACGGGCCGTCAGAACGCGCCGCGCCTCATCGGGCGCACGAAAAAACGGGCCGATCCGAGGATCGACCCGTGCGGGTGGTGCGATGTGGAGGGGTCAGTCGTGGCCGTCTTGGCGGCGGTCCCATCGATCGTTCATGCGGTCCATGAAGTTGCCGCCCGTCGGGCGCCGACCGCGCTGCGTCGAGGCGGGCTCCGCCGGAGCCGCTGCGGCGGCGCCGCGCTTCGAAGGGGTGATCGCCACGAGAACGCCGGCGAACATCAAGGCGAAGCCGATGATGCCGATGGCGAGCAACTGCGAGGCCACGCCCGCGATGAGCGCGCCGACACCGGCGACGGCCAGCAGCACACCGAGCACGATGGCCCGGTAGTTGGGTCGTCGACCACGAACTCCGCCGACCGCTTGCACGAAGTCGGCGTCATTGCGATAGAGGTTCCGCTCCATCTCCTCGAGAAGACGTTGCTCCTGCTCTGAAAGCGGCATCTCATTCCCCTCAGGCTCGGGATCGACGCATCCGAGTCCATTCTAGCCCTGCCCGGCCTCGCTAGGCTAGGCGGGTGGCTCACGGTTCCCGACTGGTCGATATGGTGCACGAACGCATCGAGGGTTTCCTCGCCGAACGCACTTCCATTCTCCGCGAGATCAGCCCCGATCTCGACCCGCTCGACGCGTTCTCAAGGCGGTTTCTCAGCGGGGGCAAGCGCTTCCGGGCGCTGTTCTGCTACTGGGGCTGGGAGGCCGTCGGCGGACGCGGCTTCGACCCCTTCGCCGGGGAGGGCGGGCGCGATCGATTCCCGATCATCTCCGCGGCATCCGCTCTCGAGCTCTTCCACGCTGCGGCGCTGCTGCACGACGACATCATCGACAACTCCGACACCCGTCGCGGGGCCCCGTCGGGTCACCGCCTCTTCGAACAGCTGCACGCGGACGCCGGCTGGGACGGCTCGGCGGCGGAGTTCGGCCGGGCCGCCGCGATTCTTCTCGGCGACCTGCTGCTCGGGTGGAGCGACGAGCTGTTCGACGAGGGCCTCTCGGCCCTGCCCGACGCCGATGCCGCCCGGCGGGCACGCGCCGAGTTCATGCGCATGCGCACCGAAGTCACCGCCGGCCAGTACCTCGACATCCTCGAGGAGCGCGCGTGGCGCAGCCAGGCCGAGGCCGAGCAGCGACTGCGCGCCGAACGCGTCATCGTCTACAAGTCGGCGAAGTACAGCGTCGAAGCACCGCTCATGATCGGCGGTGCGATCGCCGGAGCGACGGCCGCGCAGTTCGAGGCGCTGCGCGCGTTCGGGCTGCCGCTCGGCATCGCGTATCAACTGCGCGACGACCTGCTCGGGGTCTTCGGCGACCCCGACGTCACCGGCAAGCCGAGCGGCGACGACCTGCGCGAGGGCAAGCGCACGATGCTCATCGCGATCGCCCGCGAACGACTCGCCCCCGGGCAGCGCCGCCTGCTCGACGAGCTCCTCGGCGACCCCGATCTCGCACCCGAGCAGGTGCGGATGCTGCAGCAGACGATCCGCGAGTGCGGCGCGGTCGACGAGGTCGAGGCGCTCATCTCGTCGAACGTCGCGACCGCGATGTCGGCGCTGGCCGACGCCCCGCTCAGTCGGAACGCGCGCAGCGAGCTCGGCTCACTCGCGAAAGCGGTCACCCGCCGCACGAGCTGAGCACGCGAGCGGGTTCAGGCGAGCGCTTGTGCGACGCGGCGCACCTCGGCCTTGCGGCCCGCGAGCAGCGCGGCGATGGGCGAGGTGCCGAGGCTGTCCTCCTCGGCGAGCATCCACTCGAGCGCCTCGGCGTCGGTGAAGCCCGCGTCGGCGAGCACGTTGGCCGTGCCGTGCAGCTCGGGCAGGGGTGCGTCGTCGCGCAGGAACACGGCGGGCACCTTCAGCACCCCGTCGATGCGCGCGGCGAGCAGGTGCTTGTCGTCGATGAGTCGTCGGATGCGGCTCGGGCTCTGCCCGAGCAGCTCGACGAGGTCGGGAACGGTCAGCCAGTCGGTTTCGGCAGCATCGGTCACGGTTCAAGACTGCCATGAGCCGGCGGTCTTGCGGAACCCGTCACGTAAACCTCCGGTATCGACGAGCCCGACCGGCACGGACGACGCGCGCCGAGGTGTTTGACTCGCGATTGCGCCTATGCGACGGTTGCCGCGGGGGCCGGGAGCAGGTGCCGGTAGAGGGGGAACGATGACGTACGACGCAGTGCCCGCCGGTGAACCGCCGGAGCGAACCCGACGATCCGTCTCCGAGAGCAACCGGCGCCGCGGCATCCGTCGCCTGATCGCCCTGCCGCTGGCCGTGGTCGGCACCGTCGCCGTCACGCTCGGCATCGCGCAGCCCGCCGAGGCAGCGCAGCAGCCGGCGAAGCGCACGCTCAAGGCGAAGGCCGTGAGCAGCGGCGCGGCCACGCAGTCGGCGCGCGCGGCCGCGGCCTCGTCGAACTCGGCGCCGGCCGAGTTCACCGTCGGCGACGGCGACACCGTGAGCGGCATCGCCGAGCGGTACGGCCTCGCCACGGCCGACGTGCTCGCGCTCAACGGCCTCAGCTGGTCGAGCCTGATCTTCCCGGGGCAACGGCTCGCGCTGCCCGGCGGCACGGCCGCGCCAGCCCCGATCGCCGTCGCCGCCGAACTGCCACGCCACACCGTCGTCGCCGGCGACACGATGAGCGGCATCGCCGCCGCGTACGGCGTCTCGCTCGACGAGATGCTGAGCGCGAACGGACTGAGTCGGCAGAGCCTGATCTTCCCCGGCCAGTCGATCGTGCTGCCGCCCGGCGGCACGGAGGTCGCGGCCGCCGCAGCTCCCGTGTCGACCGAGTCCGCCCCGGCGCCGGCACCCGAACCGGCTGCGCCCGTCCCCGTGGCCCCCGAACCGGCCGCCCCGGTGCCGGTCGTCGCGGTCGCCTCCGTCAGCGTCGCGCTCACGGATGAGATGCGCGCGAACGCCCGCATCATCGTCGACGTGGGCCGCTCCCTCGGCGTGCCCGAGCAGGGCATCGTCATCGCCCTCGCCGCCGCCGCGCAGGAGTCGGGCCTGAAGAACCACGACTACGGCGACCTCGACTCGCTCGGCCTGTTCCAGCAGCGGCCGGGCCAGGGCTGGGGCACGGTCGACGAAGTGCTCGACCCGGTGCGGGCGGCGACCGCCTTCTACGGCGGGGACGCCAATCCCAACCCCGGGCGTACTCGCGGCCTGCTCGATATTCCGGGATGGGAATCCCTCACCGTCACGCAAGCGGCACAGGCCGTGCAGCTGAGCGCGCACCCCGACCACTACGCGAAGTGGGAGGTCTCGGCGCGCGCCTGGCTCTCGGAGCTCGGCTGAACACGAGCATCACGATGGAGTTGCGATCGGCGCGCCGTCGGCGTTTGCGCGGGCCCGGGCATATAGCTCTTCGTAGACTCTCAGGGTGACCACTGCGCCTGTCGACCCGATGATCGGCCGTCTCATCGACGGCCGCTATCAGGTGCGCTCCCGCATCGCCCGCGGGGGCATGGCGACGGTCTACCTCGCGACCGATCTGCGCCTCGAGCGTCGGGTCGCGATCAAGATCATGCACGGCCACCTCGCCGACGACAACACCTTCAAGACCCGGTTCGTGCAAGAGGCCCGCTCGGCCGCCCGCCTCGCGCACCCGAACGTCGTGAACGTCTTCGACCAGGGCCAGGACGCCGACATGGCCTACCTCGTCATGGAGTACCTGCCCGGCATCACGCTGCGCGAGCTGCTGAAGGACTACAAGAAGCTCACGCCCGAGCAGACCGTCGACATCATGGATGCCGTGCTCGCCGGCCTCGCCGCCGCGCACAAGGCCGGCATCGTGCACCGTGACCTGAAGCCAGAGAACGTGCTGCTCGCCGACGACGGCCGCATCAAGCTCGGCGACTTCGGCCTGGCCCGCGCCGCGACCGCCAACACCGCGACCGGTCAGGCCCTGCTCGGCACGATCGCCTACCTCTCCCCCGAGCTCGTGACGCGCGGCGTCGCCGACGCCCGCAGCGACATCTACGCCGTCGGCATCATGATGTACGAGATGCTCACCGGCGAGCAGCCCTACGTCGGCGAGGCGCCGATGGCGATCGCGTATCAGCACGCGAACGACCAGGTGCCGACGCCGAGCTCGTCCAACCCGGCGGTGCCCATCGAACTCGACGAGCTCGTGCTCTGGGCCACCGCCCGCGACCCCGACGAGCGGCCGAGCGACGCCCGCGCGATGCTCGAGCGGCTGCGCGAGATCGAACCGTCGATCAGGTCGTCGCATCAGTCGCTCGCGACCCAGGCCACGATGATCCTGCCGGATGCCGCGGCTCCCGCTGCGACGGCCGAAACGCGCGTGCTCGGGGCGGCGGCCGCACCCGTCGCGCTCGCGGCGACGGCGACCGCCGAGGCGTCCGACGGCGACGACACCGCGGCGCTTGCGACGAGCGCCGATCGCCGCAAGCGACGCGGCTACTGGATCATCGCCCTCGTGCTGCTGCTCACCGGCCTCGCCGCGGGCACCGGCTGGTACTTCGGCGCCGGCCCCGGGGCACTCACCATCGTGCCCGAGACGGCGACGTTCACCCCTGAGGAGGCGACCACCGTGCTCGAAGAGGCGGGGTTCACGGTCGCGCCCGCCGAGCGCAACGACCCGGTCGTGCCGGAGGGCCAGGTCTCGGGCACCGACCCGGCGGCCGGCGCCGAGGCGCAACGCGGCTCGACCGTGACGCTCTTCGTCTCGCTCGGTCCGAGCATCCTGCCCGTGCCCGAGGTGCGGGGAACCGCGTCGGCCGACGCCCGCGCCGCCCTGAAGGATTTCACGGTCGTCGAACCCGACGTGCTGCAGTTCACCGGCGACGTGCCGGTCGACACCGTGATCGACGTGCTCGACGCCGAGGGCAACCCGGTCGGTGCGACGTACGCCGAACTCGGCGAGCTGACGCTCGTAGTCTCGGCCGGTCCCGTGCCCGACGTCGTCGGCATGCCGAGCGCCGAGGCAGAGGCCGCGCTCACCACGGCCGGGCTGCAGTTCGCCTACCTCGATCCCGTCTTCGACGACTCGGGCGCGATCCCCGAAGGCTCGGTCTTCGCGGCGGAGCCGACGACCGAGGTCGTTCGGCAGGGCGCCACGATCAACCTCACCCTCTCGAAGGGGCAAGACCTCGTCACGGTGCCCAATGTCGTGGGCAAGACGATGTCGGAGGCGATCACGATGCTCGAGGCCGCGGGGCTCAAGGCGAGCTACGAACTCCCCGACATCTTCCTTCCGATCGCGACCGTGAAGTCGCAAGACCCCGCGGGCGACACCCAGGCCGTGCGCAACAGCACCGTGCGGCTCGTGGGTTCGCTCACGCTCTGATCCAAGCGGCGCGCAGACGACGAACGGCGGATGCCACGAGGCATCCGCCGTTCTGTCTGTTCTGTCTGAGCGCCTACTGCGTCAGCTTCGGCGGGCCGCGAGCTCCTCGGCGACGAGGAACGCGAGCTCGAGCGACTGCATGTGGTTCAGCCGCGGGTCGCAGAGCGACTCGTAGCGGGTGGCCAGGGTCTCTTCGTCGATGTGCTCGGAACCGCCGAGGCATTCGGTGACATCGTCGCCCGTGAGCTCGACGTGGATGCCGCCCGGGTGCGTGCCCGCATCGCGGTGCGCCTCGAAGAAGCCCTTGACCTCGTCGACGACATCGTCGAAGCGACGCGTCTTGTAGCCGTTGGGCGTCGTGATGCCGTTGCCGTGCATGGGGTCGGTGACCCACAGCGGCGTCGCGTCGCTCGCCTTGATCGCCTCGAGCAGGGGCGGCAGCGCCTCGCGGATCTTGCCGGCGCCCATGCGCGTGATGAAGGTGAGTCGACCCGGCTCGCGCTGGGGATCGAGCTTCTCGACGAGCTCGAGCATCGTCTCGGGCGTCGTCGTCGGGCCGAGCTTGACGCCGATCGGGTTGCGAACACGCGACAGGAAGTCGACGTGCGCGCCGTCGAGCTCACGAGTGCGCTCGCCGATCCAGATGAAGTGGCTCGACGTGTCGTACGGCGTGCCGGTGCGCGAGTCGATGCGGGTCATGGGGCGCTCGTAGTCCATCAGCAGGCCCTCGTGGCCCGTGTAGAACTCGGTGTGCTTGATCGCCTCGAAGTCGGCGCCGCAGGCCTCCATGAACTTGATCGCACGGTCGATCTCGCGAGCCATCTTCTCGTAGCGGGCGTTCGCCGGGTTCGACGCGAAGCCCTGGTTCCACGAGTGCACCTGTCGCAGATCGGCGAACCCGCCCTGCGTGAACGCGCGGATGAGGTTCAGCGTCGATGCCGCCGTGTGGTAGCCCTTGATCAGCCGCGCGGGGTCGGCCGCACGCGACTCGGGCGTGAAGTCGTAACCGTTGACGATGTCGCCGCGGTAGGCGGGCAGCGTCACGTCGCCGCGCGTCTCGGAATCGCTCGAACGGGGCTTGGCGAACTGCCCGGCCATACGGCCCATCTTCACGACCGGCATCGACGCGCCGTAGGTGAGCACGACCGCCATCTGCAGCACCGTCTTCACGCGGTTGCGGATCTGATCGGCGGTGGCGCCCGCGAAGGTCTCGGCGCAGTCGCCGCCCTGCAGCAGGAACGCCTCGCCGCGCGACGCGGCGGCCAGTCGGTCGCGCAGCGTGTCGACCTCGCCGGCGAAGACGAGCGGCGGCAGGGTCGCGAGCTCAGCGGATGCCGCGTGGGCGGCTTCGAGGTCGGGCCAGGTCGGCTGCTGCTTGATGGGGAGCGTGCGCCAATAGTCGAGGCCGGCAATCACGGAGGGATCTGCATTCACGACCGGCTCGACGAGCTGTACCACGGGGAACGTCCTGAGGGTTCGGGGCGCACTCGGCGCCGGAAAAGAGAACGGCGACGCACGTCGCGTCCCCGCGGAACGAGCCTATCGCGATTGCGAGGCGCGCTTCTCCTTCACCGAACTGGCGTAGACGTCGACGTATTCCTGGCCGCTCAGCCCGCGCAGGTCGTAGACGAGCTCGTCGGTCACGGAACGCAACACGAAGCGGTCGCCCTCGAGCCCCTCGAAGCGGCTGAAGTCGACGGGCTCGCCGAGGATGATGCCGATACGACGCACCTTGGGCAGTCGCGAACCGATCGGCATCACGTGCTCGGTGCCGATCATCGCGACGGGGATCACCGGGACGCCGGCCTCGAGCACCATGCGCGCGACACCGGTGCGACCGCGGTAGAGCTTGCCGTCGGGGCTGCGGGTGCCTTCCGGGTAGATGCCGAGGATCTTGCCCTCGCCGAGCACGCGCAGGCCGGTCTCGAGCGACGCCTCGGACGCCTTGCCGCCGGAGCGGTCGATCGGCAGCTGCCCCGCCGCCTGGAAGAAGACCTTCGTCGCCCAGCCCTTCAGGCCCTTGCCCGTGAAGTACTCGCTCTTGGCCAGGAAGACCACCGGGCGGTCGACGATGAGCGGCAGGAAGATCGAATCGATGAACGAGAGGTGGTTCGAGGCGAGCACGACCGCGCCCTCTTTCGGCACGTTCTCGAGGCCGACGACCCACGGCCGGAAGATCGAGAGGAGGATCGGACCGATCACGAGGTTCTTCATGATCCAGTAGAACAACGCGGTCCTCCTTCCTGCTGCAGCACCGACTCAGCCTAGCGTCGCGGGGATCCGGCGTGCTCGGCGACCCACACGCGTGCGAGGTCCGCCGCGCCGACGACACCGGCGTCGTTGACGAGCTCGGCGATCACGAAGTCGGGCTCGGGGTGATAGCCCCGTGCCGGCAGGTGCTCGAGGTAGGCCGCTCGGATCGGCTCGAGCAGCAGGTCGCCGGCCACGGCGACGCCGCCGCCGAAGACGAATCGTTGGGGGTCGAGCACCGCGGAGAGGCTCGCGGCGGCCTGCCCGAGCCACTGGCCGAGCTGTCGCAGGGCGGCGACGGCACCGGGGTCGCCGGCCGCGATGAGGTCTCCCACGATGCGGCCGTCGAGTTCTCCGCGATCGGAGCGCGCCCGTGCGAGTGCCTGGCCGATGCCGCCCGCGTCGGCGATCTCATTCGCCATGCGCAAGAGCGCGCGACCGGAGCCGTACTGCTCGATGCAACCCCGCTGCCCGCACCCGCAGGCGAGGCCGTCGGGAACCACGCGAAGGTGACCCAGTTCGGCGCCGGCGCCGAAGCCCCCGCGGAACAACCGGTCGCCCGCGACGATCGCCCCGCCCACGCCGGTGCCGATCGTGAGCATGACCATGTCGCTCACGAGGCGCCCGGCGCCGAACCGGAACTCGGCCCAGCCCGCGGCGTTGGCGTCGTTGTCGACGACGACGGTCGTGCCCACCCTCGCCTCGAGCTTCTCGCGGAACGGCTCGTTGCGCCAATCGATGTTGGGTGCGTAGTAGACGGTGGACTGGGCGGCGTCCACGAAGCCGGCGGCGGCGACGCCGATCGCCGCGATGGGCTCGTCGGCCCGTTCGCGAAGCGACTCGATCATCGCCACGACCGCGTCCTCGAGGAGCGTCGCGTCACCAGCGGGCGTCGGCACGCGCTCACTTGCGAGGATGTTTCCGAGCTGGTCGACGATCGCACCGGCGATCTTCGTTCCACCGATGTCGATACCGATCGCGTGCACCGAGGGCTGCCTTTCAGAGGGGGCGAAGCGTGATGGAGCTGAGACCGGGGGCGGCCGCGAGCAACGACTAGAGTGTAATCGACCCCAATGCAGAGGTTTCGCGACGGTACCCGAGCCGTTCGCAGCCCGCCCGGTGCCGAAGGAGCTACCGTGATCGAATTCGCTACCCCGCCCTTGGTCGCAGCAGACCCCGAAGCGAACACCACCGACCTGCTCGTCGACCGCGTCGCAGCGACGCCCGACTCCGTGCTGTTCTCGCTTCCCACAGCCGACGGGGGCTGGTCGCCGGTCACGACGAAAGAGTTCTACGACCAGGTGATCGCCCTCGCGAAGGGCCTCGTCGCCGCCGGCATCGAGCCCGGCGACAAGATCGGCCTGATGTGCAAGACCCGCTACGAGTGGACCCTGATCGACTTCGCCACCTGGTTCGCCGGCGCCGTGCTCGTGCCGATCTACGAGACCAGCTCGCCCTCGCAGGTGCGCTGGAACCTCAGCGACTCGGGCGCCATCGGCGTGATCCTCGAGACGCCCGACCACTTCGCCCGGTTCGACGAGGTGCACCCCGACCTGCCCGACATCCGCAGCGTCTGGCAGATCGACCTCGGCGACCTCGACAAGCTCGTCGCGGGCGGCGCCGAAGTGGCCGACAACGAGATCGAGCGCCGTCGCAACCTCGCCGTCGGCGACGACATCGCGACCCTCATCTACACCTCCGGCTCGACCGGCAAGCCCAAGGGCTGCGTGCTGACGCACTCGAACTTCGTCGAGCTCTCGCGCAATGCCGCGGTCGCGCTCGACGAGGTCGTGCTCGACCCCAACGGCGCCTCGACACTGCTCTTCATCACCACGGCCCACGTGTTCGCCCGCTTCATCGCGGTGCTCTCGGTGCACGCCGGAGTGCGCGTCGGACACCAGGCCGACACGAAGCAACTGCTGCCCGCGCTCGCGAGCTTCAAGCCGTCCTTCCTCCTCGCCGTTCCGCGGGTGTTCGAAAAGGTCTACAACGCGTCCGAGCAGAAGGCCGAGGCCGGCGGCAAGGGCAAGATCTTCCGCGCGGCCGCCGACACCGCCGTGGCGTATTCCATGGCGAAAGAGGCCGGCTCCGTTCCGCTCGGCCTGAAGGTCAAGTTCAAGGTGCTCGACGCGCTCGTGCTCTCCAAGCTCCGCGCGGCGATGGGCGGCAACGTCAAGTACGCCGTGTCGGGCTCCGCGCCGCTCGGCCCGCGACTCGGCCACTTCTACCACGCGCTCGGCATCACGATCCTCGAGGGCTACGGTCTGACCGAGTCCACTGCGCCGGCCACCGTGAACCTGCCCAGCAAGTCGAAGATCGGCACCGTCGGCCCGACCCTTCCCGGTGTCTCGGTGCGGCTCGCCGACGACGGCGAGATCCAGATCAAGGGCATCGACATCTTCAAGGAGTACTGGAAGAACCCCGAGGCGACCGCCGAGGCCTTCGACGGCGAGTGGTTCAAGACCGGCGACATCGGCTCGTTCGACGCCGACGGCTTCCTCACGATCACGGGTCGCAAGAAAGAGATCATCGTCACGGCCGGCGGCAAGAACGTCTCCCCCGCCGCGCTCGAAGACCCGATCCGTGCGAACCCGCTCGTCGGCCAGGTCGTCGTGGTCGGCGACAAGAAGCCCTTCATCTCGGCGCTCATCACGCTCGACCCCGAGATGCTGCCGGTCTGGCTCAACAACAACGACGAAGACGCCGGCATGACGATCGAAGAGGCGACCGTCAACGCGGCCGTGCTCGCCGAGGTGCAGCGCGCGATCGACGCGGCCAACGAGACGGTCTCGCGTGCGGAGTCGATCCGCAAGTTCACGCTGCTGCCGATCGAGCTCACCGAGGCCAGCGGTCACCTGACCCCCAAGCTCAGCATCAAGCGCAATGTCATCCTCGACGACTTCTCGGGTCAGATCGAGGCGATGTACACAGGCGCCCCGGCGACCGAGGGGCACTCGATCGTGCATTGAGCACGCTCGAGTCGCACTGAGC